>CAIYOZ010000393.1 GCA_903927945.1 uncultured Bacteroidales bacterium
AAAGAAGAAATCAGGTCATTTAAAGATGATTTCCGTGATTTAGTTATGGTACTCGCTTGTGCCTTATCTAATTTCAAACTAAAATATCAATAACAAACTAACTTATATAATCTCTATTGATTCATGAATTAATTATATGGAATTTCTTACTGCTTACCGTTTGCTGCTTACCGCTATATTTACACGCAATGTTCAGGTTCATCAACCAATTCTTTCATCAATGTGGCTACCTGACGTCCCAGTTCCAGACAAGCTTTATAATTATCTTCTTTTAATCCCTGTTTTTCATCTACCGATATTTCTGCTGATTGCCATTTCATAGTTTCAACAAATGTTTTCAGGCGTTTTACCGCGGCACTTGCCCATGTAAACGAACCGAAACAACCAAAAACGCGGTTTTTTACCTGACGAATTTCGATTTTTCTGAGAATCGAATCAATTTCAGGGAAAAGTTCATTGCTGTAGGTTGGGCTTCCCACTATCAGTGCTTTGTATTTGAAAACATCACGAATTATAATGCTCGGATCACTTTTCGAAACATTGTGAATGATAATGTTTTTTACACCCATTTCGGCAACACCCTGAGCTACTGTTTCGGCCATCAGTTCAGTATTTCCGTACATTGAACCGTAGATAATAACCACACCATCTTCACCATGATAACGACTAAATTGGTCGTACATATCCACGACTTCGGTAATGTATTTCTTCCAAACCGGACCATGAGTGCTGCAAATATACTTAAATTCCAATGGAGTAAGCTTTTTTAATGCTTTTTGTATCGGAGCACCATACTTTCCAACCACATTAGAATAATATCGCGCCATTTCGTCCCAATAACGGTTTACATCCAGTTTGTCGTCTACCACAGCACCATCCAGTGTTCCAAAACAACCAAAAGCATCACCCGAAAACAGCACCATTTCAGTCATATCATAAGTCATCATGGTTTCCGGCCAGTGTACCATTGGTGTCAGGTGAAACTGCAATTTGTGCTTGCCGAGCGACAAAATTTCGCCATCTTTTATCTCAAGCATATTATCTGTAACTCCGTAATAACCTTCCACCATGCCAAGTGTTTTTGAATTACCCACGATAACCATATCAGGATAATATTTCCGGATGGAGCGGATAGAACCTGAGTGATCCGGTTCCATGTGGTTGATTATCAAATAGTCAATAGTCCTTCCCTGTAGTTGCGACTGAATTTTATCTATAAAGATATCGCCAAACTGAACTTCGACTGTATCCACTAATGCAACTTTTTCATCCACAATCAGATACGAATTATACGATACTCCATTAGGCAACGAGAGCATATTCTCAAATTTGTGCTTCTGCCTATCGTTCACACCCACATAAAATATATCGGGTGCAATTTGTTGATTTTTAAACATATACTTAATATTTTTTATACCTGAAACTACCTTAATTCTGTGTTTTTTAATCGACTGCAAAGATACGAAAATTATGGAAATTTTTCAGTAATAAAAGTACATACATATTTATTATAACTGAATAGATTAGCTCTATAATGGATTAGTTTTTAAAAACACTTCGGTTTAATTACG
>CAIYOZ010000394.1 GCA_903927945.1 uncultured Bacteroidales bacterium
ACTGCGTATTCGCATCACCTTGCGCACTGCCTGCCGCGAACCGTCCCTTCTCATCGTGATTCTCGTTGCCGTCCGCCGTCAGCGCATGGTGATAGGATATGACGTAGCCATAGCCTCCAGCGATGGGTCCTGGAAAATTACAAAGGGTGGTACCTCCAGTTTTTTCGACAACTTCTTTCGAAGGTCTTTCAGGATAGAGAATAAAACGTCATCAGCGGCACATGTACCACCGGTGCTTCGTGCTCCTGCATCTTCCTCATCCTCTTCGAAGTCAGTGTCCTTGACAATCGGAAATGGCTGAGGTTTTTTCAGATAGGCTTTACCACTCGGATTCAGTCGTAACAAACCGTAATTTTCAATATCCTTGGATATAAATCCGGCAATCATTGCCTGCCGTATCACAGCGTGCAGCAACCGTTCGTCTTCGTCGGAAGCTGAACCAAAGTTTTCCAGTTCATCGTGTTGGTACGATTTTACATCCGACGTTTCTGTCCCTTTCAAAATATCTACTATGTGTTCGGCTTTGAATTTTTCCTTTACCAGTAGAATGGTTTCAAGTACTAAGGACAATAGTTCTTGTCCTTCAATTGTTTTTCGTGGTTTCATACAGTTGTCACAACATCCGCAGTTTTCTTCCAGATAGTCTTCTCCAAAATAGTGGAGCAGTAATTTCCTTCGACAAACTGAAGACTCAGCGTAAGCTTGTGTTTCCAATAAGAGTTGATTGCCTATTTCCTGCTCGGCAACAGGCTTGCCTTGCATAAATTTGCGTAATTTATCTAAGTCTTTGTAAGCATAGAAGGCAATACATTGTCCTTCACCGCCATCTCGTCCGCCACGACCTGTTTCCTGGTAATAACCCTCCAGGCTCTTTGGCATATCATAATGCAACACATACCGCACATCGGGTTTGTCAATCCCCATCCCGAAGGCAATGGTTGCCACTATTACTTCTACTTTTTCCATCAGGAAACTGTCCTGATTGGTACTGCGTACGGCTGTCTCCATACCTGCATGGTAAGGCAGTACCGAAATTCCATTCATGCGGAGGGTCTCTGAGAGTTCTTCCACCTTTTTACGGCTCAGGCAGTAGATAATACCCGATTTACCCGATTGTGAACGGATATATTTTATAATGTCCTTATCAACGTTGATCGTTTTGGGACGTACCTCGTAATATAAATTAGAACGGTTAAACGACGATTTATACACCGAGGCATTCAACATTCCCAGGTTCTTTTGGATATCGTGTTGTACCTTAGGAGTAGCCGTAGCAGTAAGTGCGATCAGCGGTGCTGAACCGATATCATTAATGATCGGACGGATACGCCGGTATTCAGGCCTGAAATCATGTCCCCATTCCGAGATACAATGGGCTTCGTCTACCGCGTAAAACGATATCTTCAGCTGCTTTAAGAACTCGATGTTTTCTTCCTTTGTCAGCGATTCGGGAGCCACATACAACAGTTTTGTCTTCCCGGATAGTATATCGGCTTTGACCAGATCAATTGCCTGACGGGTTAGCGAGGAGTTTATAAAGTGTGCGATCCCATCTTCTTCACTGAAGTTCCGCATAGCGTCCACTTGATTTTTCATCAGGGCAATCAGTGGCGAAATGACAATAGCTGTCCCTTCCATCATCAGTGATGGCAATTGATAGCACAATGACTTACCTCCACCTGTTGGCATTAACACGAACGTGTCTTTTCCATCAAGCACATTTTGAATAATCGCTTCCTGATTTCCTTTGAAATTGTCGAAACCGAAGTTCTTTTTCAACTGCGTAGTTAATGCAGATAGTTTGGCCATATCAGTACCTTGTGTAAAAAATGAATGCGAAAGTAGTATTTATTGTCGAATTAAACGCATTGAATAATATGTATTTTTATTGTATATTGTAAATAAACTCTAAAAGGGACATCTTCAATTCTTTTATTCTCTAACAAAAATAGAAACAGATTTCTAATATACAACATCTTTTGAAAAAAAAATCAGGATATTAACTAATTAAATTAGTCAATATCCTGAAATATATGCTTAACAGATAGATTATCAAATTGATATCTATTTCTGATTATGCTATTTTTAATCGGTTTATATTTGTCTTTTCTATCTTACTTTGTGCATATGGTAGTGATATCTCCAGATTCTTCAAACTTTTCGAAGGCATTTCGAACATTTCGTCCATCATGATGGTCTCGGTGATCGATCGTAAGCCACGTGCCCCTAGTTTGAATTCAATCGCTTTATCTACAATGTATTCAAGTACATCCTCGTCGAAAAGCAGTTCAATTTGATCCATGCGGAACAATTTGGTGTATTGCTTAATAATTGAATTTTTAGGCTCTGTCAATATCCTCCGAAGTGCACTGCGGTCCAAAGGCTCCAGGTAGGTCAATATAGGCAGACGGCCTATAATCTCGGGTATAAGACCGAATGATTTAAGGTCCTGTGGAGCGATATACTGAAGCAGGTTATGCTT
Organism: uncultured Bacteroidales bacterium; assembly: GCA_903927945.1. GTDB lineage: Bacteria > Bacteroidota > Bacteroidia > Bacteroidales > Paludibacteraceae > Paludibacter. The sequence goes on from CAIYOZ010000394.1 coordinate 2,483, forward strand.
ATCTACCTGTTCGTTGTCTTTGGCCGCATTATAGCCCACTACCCGCGTGTTCAGGCGTGATGCTATCTTCTTTTCAATGCCGTCAAAAGCACCCCCGCATACAAACAGGATGTTCTGAGTATTGACGGCTATCATTTTCTGATCGGGATGTTTCCGTCCTCCCTGAGGCGGTACGTTTACCACGGCACCTTCCAGCAGCTTCAGCAAGCCCTGTTGTACGCCTTCTCCGCTTACATCGCGGGTAATGCTTGGGTTGTCACCTTTCCGCGCTATTTTATCAATCTCGTCGATAAATACAATCCCGCGTTCGGCTGCTTTCACATCATAATCGGCTACCTGCAGCAAGCGTGTCAGGATACTTTCGATATCTTCGCCCACGTATCCGGCTTCTGTGAGTACAGTAGCATCCACAATGGCAAAAGGTACATGAAGCTTCTTCGCGATAGTCCGTGCCAGCAGGGTCTTTCCCGTACCGGTAGAACCCACCATGATAATGTTCGATTTCTCAATCTCCACGTCATCATTCGAATTCTCCTGCATCAACCGCTTGTAATGGTTGTATACAGCCACTGAAAGGTATCTTTTGGCCTCATCCTGACCAATTACATACTCATCGAGGTATGCTTTTATTTCTATCGGTTTGGGAAGTGATTCTTTTTGAAGATTCGGTAAGTTAGACTTTTTGGTGAGGTTCTCTTTGACAATATCAGCTGCCTGTACGGCGCATTCATTGCATATCTGCGCACCATCCTGACCCATGATAAAGAAATCAACCTGCGACTCAGGACGTCCGCAAAAGCTGCAATGTTTGGTATTTTTAGCCATCTATTTATATATATTGTTTCACGTTCTACGTTCCGTGTTCAGTGTTGAGTATTAATTGAGCGTTAGTTTTGTATTATTTAGCTATTCCTATTTCTTCAACAAGATTTCAAGTTCTTCAATGTATTTTAATGCTGATCCGATTAAAGGCTCAACTTCTTCCTCAGTTAAGTTATAGAGATCATCATAATCTCCTGTTTGTCTTAATTCAAATAGTTTAGAATAAAATTTTGACTGTTCTTTGGATACAATTCCTTTGATGACAAAATTTAATCCGAAAAGTCGGATTACACCGGCGTGAGTTTGTGCAGTATGTCCATATTGAATAAGAAGTGCCGAGGTAATATAGTAACATGCATAATACAAACGATTTGTAACAGCATTCCAATACCCAAGCTTGGCTATGCCATCTGCTTCTTTCCAGGTATCCTTGGCTTTTTGAATTCTGTAAAATACGACAGCATCTCTTTCTTCGTCGCTTAAACTCATAATTCAATTCCTTCTTTTTCGATGTTTTTATAAAAAGGTGTAAAACTTCGTTCCTTCCATTCGTTCATGGTATAGAGTTTGGGACTAAACTGTTCTCCTTCTTTCCATCCAAGTTCGCAAAGTGGATAAGCTATTCGTTCAAAATCTGTTGATTCTATGCGGGGTTGATCCAATAAAATAAGTAAATCCCAATCGGAATCGTCTTTTGCTTCCCCCCGTGCACGTGAACCGAAAAGAATTATTCTCCCTTCGGGTGCAACAGAAAGTAGTACACCCTTTATAGAATGAAATAATTCTTCCCTTGTACTTTTCATATTTTACCATTGATCGATTAATTAGTGAATAGTTAATTGGTGGTTTATCGTTAATCACTAAACGTTAAACGTTAATCATTAATCACTAATCGTTAATCACTTCTTTTTCTTTTCGTTCACCAGTATTTTATCGATCATACCGTAATCCACGGCTTCCTGACCTGTCATCCAGTAGTCACGGTCACTGTCCTTTTCGATACGTTCGTAGGGATTGTGTGAATGTTCGGCAATAATGTTGTACAATTCTTTTTTCATTTTCTGAATTTCACGGGCCGTAATTTCGATGTCCGAAGCTTGTCCCTGAGCACCACCCATTGGTTGGTGAATCATCACACGCGAATGTGTCAGTGCCGAACGTTTGCCTTCAGCTCCGGCTACCAGCAACACAGCTCCCATAGAAGCAGCCATACCTGTACAAATTGTTGCCACATCCGAGCTGATAAACTGCATGGTATCATAAATACCCAACCCTGCATATACCGATCCACCCGGAGTGTTCAGGTAAATAGAGATATCTTTTCCCGGATCGGAAGAATCCAGGTAAAGCAGTTGTGCCTGAATTACGTTGGCGGTATAATCATCCACCTGGGTACCCAGGAAAATGATACGATCCATCATTAAACGCGAGAACACGTCCATCTGTGTAACATTCAATTGACGTTCCTCCAGGATCGAAGGAGATATATAGTTGACGTCATTCATGATATCAGCATATTTGTCTAACGCCATTCCATTCATTCTAAGATGCTTGGTAGCATATTTACGAAAATCGTCGTGGTTCATTGTTGTTTTGTTTTAATCTATTGATTGATCAGTTATTTTGTTGATTGAGTTAATTAGTTGATTAAGTTAATTGGTTGATTAGGTTATTCACCCCACTACCGACTTCTTACTACCGACTACTTACTACTGAAAAAGGCTTTTAACCTATCCCAAAAGACAAACAAAGATAATACTATTTTGTTTTATTTTTTAGCAGTTAAAAGCCTTTTCGGCAAAATGTGTGAAAAAGAAATTATTTCTCTTCGAACATTTTGTTGAAATCTTCACTTGAAATTTCCTTTTCGTCAGTCTTAACAGCATCCTTAACGATAGCCATTACTTTTTCTTCCATCACACTGTCCATGATATTGCGAAGGGTTTCTTCCTTCTTGATCATGTCTTTGGCATAATTGGCTATGATTTCGTCTTCCATGCCGATCATTCCGTATTGTGCGAATTGTGCTTTTGCCATTTTACGGGCATATTCATCTACGGCCGGAGCATCTACTTTCAAGTCGTTGGCTTTCTCTATTTTGTTTTTGATCAATTGCCATTTCAGGTTTTCAATCATTTTTGGGAAATCTTCTTCCAGTGTTTCTGCTGTCAGGTTTTCGTTCGACGACAATACCCAACGTTTCAGGAATGTATCCGGGAATTTCAGGTCGTTGTATTTTTCCACCAGCATAGCCTTGGCATCTACTCCGAACTTATAATCCTGGTCAGCTTTCAGGTTTACCTGTACGCTTTCTTTTATTTTTGCACGGAATTCGTCTTCACTGTTCACCGTTCCTTCGCCGAATACTTTGTCGAACAATTCCTGATTGATCTCCGATTCGTGGTAACGGGTAATGCTTTCGATCTTCAGTTGGAAATCGGCGTCAATCGTTTTGGCAGCATCTTTCGATATCTTCAGCAACGAGCTGATTTCATTTTCATTCTCAAATGCCACTGCCGGATTGAAGGTGATGATATCGCCTTTCTTGGCTCCTGCAAAGAGAGCTTTCTGGGCATCGTCCTTCATATAAGCAGCAGTTAAGGTTGCATCCTGAACTTTGATACCCGATTCGTTGACTTTCCCATCAGCCATTTCCAGCAATTCACCTTTCAGCATGTCTTTTTCTTCCACGACATCTTCCTGGATATATTTGCCATAGCGACCGGTGTACGATTTCACCTGGTTTTCAATCATCTCGTCGCTCACGGCAATCGAGTAGTATTTTACTTTATCTTTCTTGGTCAGTTCCACTTCAAATTCAGGGGCAATCCCCAGGTCAAAGACAAATTCGAAATCTTCCTGCGTATCAAAATCAATCGCTTTTTGTTCTGTTTCGTTCGGCAGCGGTTCTCCCAACAGGTTCACGTTGTTTTCGCGAATGTAGTTGTACAGGCTATCCGAAACCAGTTTGTTGATTTCTTCGGCGATCATTTGCTTACCGTACATTTTCTGGACTAAACCTAGTGGCACCATACCCGGACGAAAGCCCGGAATGTTCGCTTTCTTGCGTGTTTCACGCAATTTCTTATCCACTTTCTCGCTATAATCTGCTTTTTCAATGCGTAATGTTACGATTGCATTGTTTTGATCGAGGTCTTTTCTTACAATATCCATAATTTAATAATAGAGTAATTTTCTGATATTTATCTTTTCGTAATGGGGTGCAAAGGTACAAAAAAAAGACATACCCTCTACATTTTACCCTTAAAATATTCTAAAACCCCTAAAATTGACCCTCAGAGAGTTACCGAATGCCAACTCCGTATTACCTATTCGGTGTGCTTTCCGAACCTTTCGTCGTCCGTAGGACACGAAAGCGTTTTCTTAGCGTGTTCAAATCCGGTTTACTTCATACTGTCTATCCCGGCATCCTGTTTATTCCCTATTCTTCTTAACCGGTTGGTTACCCTGGCTGTATAGTACCTGTACCGTGCCTTCTCACTACCCCTTATGTTTAAGTAGAGTTTAAGTAGGGATTAAATAGGGTATAAATAGGGTTTAAATATATATATCATGCATATACAATGTATATACCATGCATATACCATGCATATACCATGTATTTATATAGATGCATTGTATCTACATTTTAATTACGTTGAATTTGCGACTATTTAATAAAATACACATAATTGTACCCTATTTAGACCCTATTTAATCCCTATTTAATCCTTACTTAAAGCAAAGACATTTAATAGAGGTTGTATACAGATAGGGCGGACGAGAGGTTATTGGTTGAGGATTAAATTGAAACTCCGCAAGTGGACCTGTCAAAACTGAAAGCACACTTTAATGAAATTGAGAATATGGAATATCAGGTGGTGAATAAAGTAGGGCAATTGGTTAAATGATCCGCTGCGCATAACGAAAAGTGAAGACCGTTAAATGTGTGAATTATATAAAGGTTTATAAATACAATTTTAATTTAATTAAAAGACTTTGGGATAGTGATTTAAAGGCTGTTTGAAATCTTGTTAATTATTTAAACATTATCATCATGATGTTGTTAGATTGCGTGAAATAACCTTTAAAGTTTGGTTTATTTCGACAGATCATGAGGAGACCAGAAACCTTATTAAAAACGGGGCGGAATCTGAAAAGCCATACGAGTAAGAAAATAATAATCAACGAATATGGTCACAGTCATTATTTCTCACGAATGCAAAGACTATACCGATTGGAGAAAAGTCTTTGATGAAGATGAAGGAAACCGGATGAAAGCAGGTTTCAAAAGCACGGGCCTGTATCATGCTGTGGATAACCCCAATAAAATAACCATTACGGGTGTAGCTCCAAGTGTGGAAGCGATCAATGGCTTTATGACAAATCCAGAATTAAAAGCAGCCATGGAAAAAGGCGGTGTTATCGGGATGCCCGAGGTGCAGATATTAAGTCAAATTGAAAATTAGGTTTGACTAATCAGGAAATCTAAAACATAAAATTATGAAAAAGTTTTTAATCAGAGGGACCTATAATCCCAATGGAACACAGGGATTACTTGAGGAAGGAGGCACCGGACGAAAAGATGCCGTGGAGAAAATGTTACAGGCAGTGGGTGGCAGTGTGGAGTCATTCTATTATGCATTTGGGGAGTACGATATCTATCTTATTGTAGAACTTCCGGATGATATTTCGGCTGCCGCTGTTGGATTAAGGGTAAATGCGGCAGGACTTGTCAGGATTAATATGACTGAATTGCTGACTATTGAAGAAATTGATGCTGCTACTAAAAAAACTGTCAGTTACCGGGCACCTGGCGAAAACTAATACAGTATTGACTTAAAATGTCCTTCTTGATTTATGAAAATAATTAAGAAGGGCATTTGTTTTTTTTGAATGAATCAGAAATTAATTTCCTACAAATGGCAAGATACAAAAACAAGATTTTATTGGTACTGGAGTGATAGTTTTTTTATTCATACTGGCTGCAAATTGGCGATCTGGATCAGCATTACGGACTTGAACTATTCAACAGGGGATATATTGTCATTTGTCCCGACAGGCACCTGCATGCTGAACGCAGAAGAATTTCTAGACCGGATACACTGGCCGATTGCTTAGAAGAAGCAGATTTGGCTGAACAACACTGGGTAGGGCAATTACAATTGATGGGTAGGAATTATGTGGGGAAGGAGATTTATGATTTGATACTCGCATTATTTCCAATAAAATATTGCTATATATTACTTATATTCAGAATATTCACTATATTTGCAGCAAATTGAACGCTAAACATTCAATATGCACGAATTTATTCATAGAGACATTGAAGAATTTCTACAATTGAATCTTCAGACTTTCCCAGCCGTCATTTTGCTTGGATCCAGACAATGTGGTAAATCGACATTGATTAAGAAAATGTCAACTAATTTTGAATCGTTTCTTTATCTCGATTTACAGAATTATGAAGATTTGAACAAATTAACAGACCTCAATCTATTCTTCAAATCGAATAAAGATGTAACTATTTGTTTGGATGAAGTACAGCTCATACCGGAATTATTTTCATTTTTAAGGAGTGAAATTGATACAAACAGAAAAAATGGTCGGTTCATTTTACTTGGCTCTGCTTCCCAACAATTAATTCAGAAATCCTCTGAGTCCTTAGCTGGAAGAGTAGGGTTGATAATTCTAACACCCTTTACGTTTTATGAGTTAAGTAAAACATTTGAATTTAGTATGCAGTGTCATTGGTTTAGAGGGGGTTATCCTGATAGCTACCTGGCTGAAAATGATACGGCTTCAAATTTATGGCGTTCGAATTTTATACGGACCTATATAGAAAGAGATATTCCACAGTTGGGTATCCAGATTCCGGCACTTCAGCTGCGAAGGTTGTTAACGATGTTGTGTCATTCACAAGGACAAATCATTAATCTTTCAAAATTAGGTGAGTCACTGGGGACATCTCATACAACCATCAGACGATACATTGATTTGTTGGAACAAACATTTATCATACATACTCTTTTGCCCTTTGAAACGAATATGAAAAAACGATTAGTCAAATCGCCAAAAGTTTTTGTTAGAGATTCAGGGTTACTCCATAACTTGCTTGGAATTTCGGATTTCAATCAGTTGCTGGGTAACCCTATTCTTGGATCTTCCTGGGAAGGATATGTGATTGAAAATATAACGACAAAGTTGGGTGATTACTCCGCCTTCTTCTACCGGACTGCATCGGGTGATGAAATGGACTTAGTTATTGAAACTGGAACAGAAAGAATCGCTATCGAATGTAAAGTATCCTCGGCACCAACTTTTTCTAAGGGATTTTGGAATGCCATTGATGCCATTAAGCCAAACAAAACATTTGTAGTTGTGCCTATTGAAACTTGTTATGAAATAAAAAAGAATATTTGGGTTACCGGATTGGAAAAATTAATTTCACTGATCATGATTTGAAAGTGCGTAATCATTGTTTGCTTGCATTTAGCGAGATAAAGACTTAGCTAATTTTTTTTTAATAGTTTATCTAAAAAACCAGATGTGCCATGATTCATAGCATTTGTGTACTTTTACATCCTCAACCATTCTACCTGTAATTGACATGAAGCATATTATTTTAGCAACATTCCTTTTGATTTCAACAAGTTGGTTGAATATAGAAGCACAACCGGTAAAAATAAGCACTAAACAAGGACAGTATGAATTGCCCTCTAACCGCATGCTTCAACCTGCCGGGACGTTGATTAGTATGGGTGATTCTACCAAAGAAAGCCATGCCCTGGATTGTGCATTATCACCGGACCTTAAATGGCTGGTTGTGGAAGAGCGATATAGCGTGATTTTTATGAATACTGCAACTAACAAGGTTGAGCACACATTACGGTTAGAAGAAATTCCTGAACTTCAGCATGGCATGAATACGTATTCAGGGATATGCTGGTATCAAAAAGACAAGGTGGATTATGTGTTTTTCAGCACTTCTGCTAATCAGGGGGATTCCTACGTGGTGCAATTGAAATGGGACGGAAAGAAAGCCAGCCTTACTAAGTTGTTTAATTTTAAAGCGGTTCACCCGTCTAAACTGGCATTGCCGAATGAGATACTGATTGCATACGAAAAAGAGAAGGATTTTATCTACGTGGTTCTGAATGGTAACAATCAACTCGTAAAAACTGACCTGGCAACCGGGGAAATCCGTTGGACTGCCAACACAGGAGTAGCTCCATACGGTATAACGCTTGCCAATAATAAACTCTATGTAACCAACTGGGCAGGTGGAATTCCAGAGACACTAGATCAACATGTTGCCGGTGTTCCCTGGGGTAAGGCAAAAATAGATACTGCCACTGCTTCCTGCTGTGAAGGAAGTGTGAGTGTATTCGATCCTGCTACCGGAAAACTATTAAAAGAAGTAGTGGTTGGCCTTCATCCCAATAAGATCATATCAGCTCCCGATGGGAAACAGGTCTATCTCACCAATTCGAACAGCGATATGGTGAGTGTGATCAACACCACCACAGATTTAGTGTGCGAATCTATTTCCTTGCATCTGCAGAAAAGCCTGAACAGTTATTTTGGAGATAGCCCCAACAGCCTGGCCATTTCTTCATCCGGAAAGACGTTGTATGTAGCGAATGGGACGGATAATGCCCTTTCGGTAATCACGCTCGGCAGAAAAGCATCTTCCACAGGTACCGATGATCAAAGTATTATTCAGGGCTTTATTCCGACTGCCGCCTACCCTTCATCCATCAGTATTCTGAATGACCGTACACTGTATGTCACAAACCTTGAATCGCTGGGTGCGAATCAGCCTTTTACATTATTGCCTGATCACAGGCCTGTCTTTAATTCCCATCACATGATGGCTTCTGTTTCAGTGATACCGGTTCCGGGGAAGAAACAACTGGCTGAGTATACAAAAACAGTGATTGCCTGTAACCAACTGGAAAAACTGGAAGCTTCAAAGTTACCTGCCCGCTCAGGTGTGTTGCCTAAGCCTGTACCGGATAGAATCGGTGAACCTTCGGTATTCAAACATGTGCTGTACATCATTAAGGAAAACAGGACGTATGACCAGGTACTCGGAGATGTTCGCAAGGGAAATGGAGACAGTACCTTGTGTGTATTCGGGAAAAAGGTAACTCCAAACACTCACAACCTGGTGGATCAGTTTCAATTAATGGATAATTTCTTTGTCTCGGGTAAATGTTCTGCTGAAGGGCATAGCTGGACAGATGCTTCCATAGTCACCGATTATATAGAGAAAAATGTCAGGGCCTGGTTTCGCAGTTATCCCCATGTGCTGAATGATGCAATGGTTTATTCCAAGACAGGCTTTATCTGGGATAATGCCCGCAACCATGGAGTGACCTGCCGCATCTATGGTGAAGCAGCCACCCCTGTTTTCAATAAAGGATTAAAATGGAATGATATTTATTCCGGATTCATGGCAGGGGATGCTTTCCATTTTAAAAACGAAACAACGTTGAACACCGTCAGTGAATTATTATCGGAGAACTACCCGGGATATGACGGGCATAAAATACCTGATATCCTGCGGGCAAAAACCTTTAGGGATGAATTAAAACTATACGAAATGCAGGAAGGTGATGTATTACCTCAGTTAATGGTGATGGCTCTTCCCAGTGACCATACAGCAGGAACAAATCCGGATTATCCAACCCCCAGGGCCATGGTTGCCGATAATGACCTGGCATTAGGGCAAATTATTGAAGCGGTATCCCACAGTAAATTCTGGAAAAACACGGTTGTTTTTGTGGTAGAGGATGATTCGCAGGATGGGTGGGATCATGTATCTGCCTATCGCACGGAGGCAATGGTTATCAGCCCTTATTCCAAGTTGAAAAACACCCTGCATACGGCATACAATCAACCGTCTATGGTTCGTACCATTGAACAGATACTCGGGCTACCTCCTATGAATATACAGGATGCCATTGCAGAACCCATGACCGGTTGTTTTAATGATACTCCGGATTATGCTCCTTACGTATCCGTGAAAAATCAAATACCGTTGAATGAAATGAATCCTCCTCTTTCGGGATTGAAAGACCTTTCCTTACATTATGCACGTAAAAGTATGGAACCGCAGTTTGAGGGGATAGACACCGGTGACGATGCATTGTTTAATCATATTCTTTGGTATTCGACTATGGGGAAAATCCCCTATCCTGCTAAATTCTCAGGAAGGGACGATGATTAGGGATTACGATTGACCTTCACTCGAATCAGAAATAAGAAAAGCGTGGCTATTAAGCTACGCTTTTCTTATTAAAAGATATGAAAGGTTCGGTCTTACTTGTTTAAAAATACTTTCGTAGTGGTTACAGAACCATCTTCCCGAAGGGCTTTCTGAATAAAGATACCATCGATTGGTTTCACGCTAAGTTTTCCTCCCAGAATTGTGTAATACTCATAACTAACAATCGGAGAATTTGAAACAAAGGTGTTTTTTACATCAGTAGGGATAACTACACAAGGTGAAGCATACCCTCCCCAGTCAAGAAATGAATTCAGAAAAAAGTTAGGATCTATATCCGCTTTATAAAAACTGACTGAGGTTTTGGTACCTGTATAAGGCGCAGTATTCATTGATACAGCAGTTGTCATTGGTAATTGCCACCATTCTGCACCAGTATCCGTAGGGGTATATCCGAATCCTAATATATTACTGTAAATTTGAGTAACTTTCCCGATAGTAAAAGCATTTGTAACAGCAGTTTCGCCAGTTACAGTTCCTTGGAGCATGACATTTTGTTCTTGTCTGGAGGTAATAAATTGTTTGAAATTTAGAGTTGCCCCATAAACATTCGTTTTAATCTTTGCAAAACGGCCATCCAAGGCACCTCCGCCGCCACCCCATTGTGTCCAAAAGTCAAAACCAATGGAACGAATTTCACCTGTCTTTGGTGGAGTAGCTGTTAGCCAAGCTTCAAGAGGTGTACCTGTTACATCAACTGCAAAAACAACCGTCTGGTCAATTTCAAAATTGTTATCAGTTGCGAACTTGTTGTTGGCGCAGTCCCATTTGAAAATCATGTTTCCATTGGCATCTTTGGGATTGTTTAGTGTGGTGGCATTTTGAGCGCTTATACCACATGCCATTAATAAGGCGATAAATAAAGTAATCTTTTTCATAAGATTTAATTTGAATTGGTTAGTATTAAAAATTTCTGCAACAAAGATATATGCTATAAATGTTAATAATATTTTGTATATGATTTATATAAATTTATATAAACCAGTACAAAACTAAACACATGATATTAAATAGTTTACGCTACTATGAGAACAAATAAATATAAGTGTAATATAAAAATAAAAAGCGAAAATGTTTATATTTTAGCTTTCAGAAACATG
>CAIYOZ010000395.1 GCA_903927945.1 uncultured Bacteroidales bacterium
TCATTCTAATTATTGATTGAAAAAGTTGTTTTGAAACAGACTACAAAGTCACAGTCTGGATTCTGCAGAATTAATTGGAACAATGTCCTGATGAAGAAGTTATATTTAGGAATCCCTTTGCCTTCGTGTATAAGTACCCAAAAACCATATCACAAGTTATCGCTATAAAGTTAATACTTTATAAGGTAGATTCATTATGATTAGGATAATCGTTCTTTAATATATTTAATATTAGTTTCTACTCATAGAGGCCCAGCTTATTTCTAAGTTGAATAATTTCTTCCTGTAAAGCATTCACCCGTTGCAATAAATGTGAAATTGTTTCAATACCTTCCAAGTTAATATCCAATTCATAATAAAAGCGAATGAATTTCTCCAATTGTTGGATCTGATCCGCAGGAATAAAATCATTCTCTTCAATCGTAGTAATTTCAATCAATCCGGTCTCTTGTAGAGAACTGATAAATGATTCCTCTATGTCGTGTTTTGCACAGAACTCCTCAATGGTTATTAAATATCCTGCTTGCATATCCATTTCTATTCTAAAATTGACTATATACTCTTACTTCTTACCTCTTACCTCTTACCTCTTTCTAACAGCTATTCCTCAGTTCTTCAAAAAGCGATTTCTGCTTATCTGTTAGATTCGTTGGTATTCTGACAGTATACGTAATCTGTAAATCTCCAAACATTCCTTCATTCTTATAGACAGGGAATCCTTTCCCTTTTAAGTTTACTTTCGTTCCTTGTTGGGTTTCGGGTTTTACTTTCAATTTTACTTTACCATCCAGGGTGTCAATTGTAATCTCACCACCTAACACGGCTGTGTATAAATCCAGCTCGACATTGCAAAATAAATTATTTCCCAACCGCTTCATCACCTGATCATTCGTAACTGTAAAAGTAATATATAGATCACCATTTGGACCTCCATTTACACCTGGACCCCCATGTCCGGGAATTTTAATAATTTGTCTGTTTTCAACCCCTGCCGGCACTGTAATCCGAATGTTTTTCCCATTTACCGAAAGAGTCTGTTTATGGGTTTTATAAGCCTCTGTCAATTCAAGATGGATCTCAGTAGAATAATCATCGCCCCTGAATTTTGATTGTCTTCTACTTCCCCCACTGGATCCTCCAAACATAGACTCAAAAAAATCAGAGAAATCACTTTGTGATGCTCCCCCCGAATAGGTGGCATCCCTTGAACCCGATCGTTGTGACTGTTGTTGCTGTTGTTGTTTCTCAAATTCTTCAGCATGTTCCCAGTCTTTACCGTATTGGTCATATTTCTTCCGTTTTTCCGGATCACTCAACACTTCATTTGCTTCATTGATTTGTTGAAAGTTAGATTTTGCTTCCTGATTGTTCGGATTCAAATCCGGATGATATTTTCTGGCAAGTTTCCGGTAGGCATCTTTTACCTCTTTGGAGGATGCACTCTTTTCAATTCCTAATACCTTATAGTAATCTATGAATGCCATTTTTAGTTGTTTTATTCGTATGAATGAATAGGTGATTTATTTGAAAATGTAAGTTTTGACTTTAATTTCAGAAATCAAAAAGTCTTTTCTAATTTGAACTTGTTTTGATATTCATTTCTCACTCCTTTATCGTTTGAATCAATCTGATCCCTGAAATAAAGAATACAAGTCCCAGGATAGCATAAATCACAATTTCTTTTAGTACATGTGTGCCTCCCGATAAATTTAAATACAAAACCGCAGCATAAATAAGACCGCAAGCTCCTAAAAAAGTGAGTATCGATCCAAATACTTTCTTGATGTTCATATGATTTATTTAAAAGTGTTTTAATTGTCTTCAGAATCTAGTTTGTCAATTCTGAATCATTACTTGGAGTATACCGGATAATCTGTATACCCTTTTTCACCACCAGAATAAAATAAATCCATTTTGAGATCCGTTGCCAATGGTAATTTATTTTCCATTCGGAGTACAAAATCCGGATTATTGATGAAGGGTCGACCAAATGCAATCAGATCAGCCATACCGCTTTCTATATCTGCCTCAGCTCTTTTCAAATCATAACCACCCGACAGAATGATCATGTTTTTAAATCTTGTCCTGATTTTATTTTTAATTTCGAGTGGAACTTCCGGTGCCCCCATCGAAGAATGATCCACTATGTGAAGATAGAAAATACCGAGTTTGTTTAATTCTTCTGCCAGAAAGGTATAGGTTTCATCAATTTCCGGGTAGAGCGGCATGTCACTTGCTACCCCGTAAGGTGATAAACGTATGCCCGTCTTTTCCTTGCCGATAGATTCAGCAACTGCCGTCACTACTTGCAGCACAAAACGGCAACGATTTTCAATACTACCACCGTATTTATCTGTCCTTGTATTGCTAATCGGGGAAATGAATTGCTCCAACAAATATCCATTAGCCCCATGCAGTTCAACACCATCAAAACCGGCATCAATAGCATGTTTGGCTGCTGCCGCATATTCAGTCAATGTAAGCAGCAAATCATCATCATCCATTCTCTTTGGAATAGGAAAATCCTGCATTTGACTTTCATCAGTCCACATTTGCCCCTTTGCCTGTATGGCTGAAGGAGCTATTATTTGTGCTCCTTCCGGCAAATTGAGAACGTGGCTGATACGACCGGTATGCATAAGTTGTAAAAATATCTTTCCTCCTTTTTGGTGAACTGCCGAGGTGACTTTTGCCCAGCCTTCAACCTGTAGTTTACTGAAACTGCCTGGAATCCGTGAATACCCCAATCCATTGGGTGAAGGTGAAGTGCCTTCGGTGATTATTAATCCGGCGTCCGATCGTTGGGCATAATATTTAGCCATTAACTCGTTGGGTATATTACCGGTGGCCCTGCTTCGTGTCATAGGTGCCATCACAATCCTGTTTCTTAATTCCAGATTCCCGATGTGAATCGGTGTAAATAATTCATACACTTTCATAAATACTTTCGTTTTGTTCTTTTATAAAATAACAAGTATAGTAGTGTAATGTTTTTTTGGTTATGGGCGACTGATATTTATTTAGTTACA
>CAIYOZ010000396.1 GCA_903927945.1 uncultured Bacteroidales bacterium
ACGTATTTCTGTCTATTTATGGTCAATACTTATTTTCGGTTTAGGATGCTATATATTTTCAATTTTACAAACATTACTTCGATGAGCAGAAAAAGACTTACTAAAAACAATTACGAATTGAATTATGAATATCGCCCACACCGGGGATTACTGATTATTTGCGGATTCAATAACGAAACGCTTACCAGACTAGCTGACGAACTTGGAACATGCAGCCAAATTCACACAGTAAACGGAATTGACAGATACGATAGCGGATTATCAGCCATAACAGCTACCACGATTAAAGACTTCAACGAACTGAAGGCAGATATACAGATTAAAAAATCTTTTGAAAATTCAATAAATATAACCCTATAAAAAATAAACTCATGCCACACTTACTTGAACAAACCCCTGAACAGCGTAAAAAACGCAAAGTAGCAGATGCAAAGCTAGAACTTATCACTGCCATTTATCATAAGGCTAATTACTTTGCATTGCTCGAATTTGCAAAGAAAATTGGGATTACTAAAAATCCACTGGCCAATACTTATCCTGAAATAGCACCACAGGAAACTGATCGTACGGATGTAATTATTCCTGATCAGGAAGTAATTCAATAACCATTTTTCAGAACGATTTTCACGCAGTTACAAACTAACTGTAAACCCTTTATAGCCTTAAAAAATGACTCCAGATTATAATGTTTTACTTATCGTTATCGATAGCTTTTGCGGTGCCGGTGGTGTAACCGAAGGTTTTCACCGTGCCGAACTGAACGGACACAAAGTTTGTAAAGTGGTAGTTGGTATCAATCACGACCGTGTAGCCATAGAAAGCCATGCAGCCAATCACCCTGATACCATTCATTTCATAGAAGATTTTACAACGCTCGATCCACATAAGTTGGTTGGAATTATTGACGCTGCAAAACTACGTTATCCAAATGCCAAAGTATTATTCTGGGCAAGTGCCGAATGTACGCACCACAGCAAAGCCAAAGGTGGACTTCCACGCGATGCCGACAGCCGTAGTTTACCCGAACATATTGAACGCTATGTACAGGTAATTAATCCGGATATTATCGGCGTGGAAAACGTAGTGGAGTTTATTGATTGGGGACCGCTGGACGAAAACGGCAAACCGGTAAAAGAACAGAAAGGAATTTACTACAACGATTGGCGCGATACGCTGATGAAGCACGGATATATGTACGATTACCGTAAGCTGAATGCAGCTGATTTTGGAGCATATACCAGTCGTGTACGTTATTTTGGAATTTTCAGCAAAGAGGCTGAAAATATGGCTTTCCCAACGCCAACGCACTCTAAACAAGGCGATATGTTTACCGAGAAATGGAAAGCAGTGAAAGACGTTCTTAACCTGGAAGTGGAAGGAGAAAGTATTTTTGAACGCAGTAAATCATTGGTTGATGCTACACTGCTTCGTATAATTGCCGGAATAGAACGCTTTGTTATTGGTACCAACTCACCTGATTTTATGCTGAAATACAATAGCATGAATCAGCAACGGAAATACAAAGCACCTTCCATTGACGAACCAAGCCCAACCGTAAGCTGTCAGGATAGAATTGGAGTGGTAAAGACTAAGAAATTAGTTATTGGTGAAAATGATTACATAACACGTTGGAAAAATAACGAAAAAGAATTACGTACAAAAAAAATACAGTTTATGCAAATTTCTTATAGTGGTGCTCCATGGCGTAAAAATTTCAGCATAGACAGACCAGCACATACAGTTACCACCGTCGATCACCATAATATGCTTACTGCTTATTACGGAAATGGATACAACAGTTCAGTGGAAGAACCTGCCGGAACAGTAACCACTAAAGACCGATTCGCGTTGGTAACTTCAAAGTTTATCGATCAGCAATACGGCATGAGTAAACCCGTAGGCATTGAACAGCCAGCCGGAACACTTACCGCTAATCCAAAACTGAATGTTGTATCAGCTCAATGGCTAATGGATACCCAGTTTAAAAATACCGGATGTACGCTCAAAAATCCATGCCCAACAATTACCGCTAACCAGAAACATTTCTACCTGATGAACCCACAGTTCAGCAATAAAGGTGGAAGCATTGAACGGCCATGCTTTACGCTAATAGCACGCATGGATAAAATGCTACCTTACCTTATTGAAACTACCAGTGGTAACGTTGAAATACGCATTAATCCGGAAGATACCGAAATAATGATCCAACTCAAAACTCTGTGCAATACTCACGGAATAATAGATATCCGTATGCGTATGCTGCTTATTGAAGAATTACTTCGCATTCAGGGATTTGGCGATAAGTATATTCTGAAAGGAACAAAAGCCGATATGAAAAAATTCATTGGTAATGCCGTGGAATGTACCCAAGCGGAAGCACTTGCTACTTCCATTGCCCGAAGTGTAGTGAATGGAATAATTAAACAAGCAATATAAAATTTTATTAACCACAAAAAAGTAAAAAAATGAAAACAGCTTCCTATGATTTTATTCTTCCATTTTTTGTTGCTAGTGATGAATTACGTCCAGCAATGAAACAAATTCACTCTGATAAAAATGGATTTCTTTATGCTACAAATGGTCATATGCTTATAAAAGTTGAACGAGATTCAGCAATATTGAAGTATGAAGAAATTGAAAAGTTTCCCAATGCTGAAGCAATGTTTGAACGATACAATTTTTCGGAGAAAGCTATTATCCGAACTGATAATTTAGTTGAGATATTATCAGCTTATAAATGGATAAGAGAAACTGAAACTGAATTATGCAAAAAATGCAATGGAACAGGAGTTATAGAATGTGAACATTGCAATTCTGAATCAGATTGCAAAGAGTGTAAAGGTAAAGGCGAATTCAATACTGGTATTTCT
>CAIYOZ010000397.1 GCA_903927945.1 uncultured Bacteroidales bacterium
GATTCACCGCTCGGGTCAGTGTACATCATCGGATTATTCCGTCCATAAATATACCGGTTAAAATCATTGGCCATACTGGAATTCACATACGGATCGGGTGCCAGAAATCTTGCCAGCAACGGGTCATACAACCGTGCATTCATATTGATCATCCCAAACTGCGGTAGATGCTCATGCCCTGTATACCCTCGTTCTCCATGTAGGATCGTATGTTGCGATAATTGATCTTGGGTATAGGGTGTCCAAGTCCCTGGATCCCGTTGGCGTCCCCACGCGTCGTAGCTGTATTCCGCTGCTAAATTACCACTATTATCTGAAATTTGCGTTATGCTTCCCAAATAATCGCGATGCAGATAATACGTTTGTAACGAAGCTGAGCCTGTTTTTTCTAATAATATGGAAGCGGTGTAAGGCGAACCATCCAGATAAAGCCGCTGTGTTTCCATGCCGCCTGTCGTTTCAATTTCGTACCGTCCACCTCCAAGATAGTATTTCGATAAAGTACTCCCTTGATTCATCTGCATGGATACCCGGTCGTAATCATCGTTGTAGTTGAATGTAGCAGTTAAAACATTCTGACCAATTCCATTGGAAATAGTAAGTGGGCGGGACATAACCGTGTAAGTCGCATCCACTTCTTTCCCCTCGTCGTAGCCGGGACTCACTGTTGATAGTCTATATGGCTTACAAGGGTCGTATGTATATCCTCCCACATCGCTTTTAGACTTAATATTACCATTAGAGTTATAAATCATCGTTTGCGTACCACACCCTGTGAGTCGATACATACCATCATAGGTGAAACTTTCAGTCAAACCATTATGCACATTGTCAGTTCGTGAGTTTAAGGTACCGTTCATCCGGTTAAAATCAAAACTCATATCTTGCAATGTGACGTTATTCTGATTGAAGGTCTTCACATTTGACCATAATCCCTCCGTTGTATAGACTTTTTTAGTTGTTAATACCGCATTTCCACTATTGTCCCCAAATGATATGTCGGTTTCCTGCCCCAGTGAATTTACACTGTTTATTTCTCGTAACCTTTTACCCGATGAATCCAAAAGTCTATACAAATAACCGTTATTGTATTGATAGGTTACCGGATAGGATAATGAATTGTTTCCTGTACTAGTATTGTAGGTTACGGTACCAACACGCCCCTGCTGGTCATACGCATATACCTCCTCATAGGTTTTACCGCTTACCGTTTCGGTCATGCTACCTAAACGCCCATAGGAATCATAAGCCAATCCTTTTGCAGTGGCATTTGTACTGGTACTGCCTGTTGGCCTTCCGTAGGTGGGATCATAACTATAGGTAGTCACAAAATCGGGTGTTGTCTTTTTTACAGGCTGTCCGAATTTATTGGATATGGTAGTGATTGTTTTCCCACTGTTCCAGGTTTGTATTACACTGTGGTTAGAATCATCGTATGCTGTTACTACCGGTCCCGCACTGGGATCATTCAGCTTGGTCTGGCGGTTATATGGATCGACGTATTCGAACGAGGTAATCACTCCCGCTGCATTGATATTATCCGGTTGCCCATCTGCTCGGTAGGTATAGCTCACTGTACTTTTTTCAGCATCTTCAGTACTTAGCAGTTTACCCGTTGCATCGGTGGTTTTGGTTGTCGATATTCCATCTTTGTTTTCAGTGACTGAATTGCCTGAATAAGTGTAATTGGTAGTGCTTCCACTAGGCTGGGCAACCGTTGTCAACCGGTCATTATCGTCGTAACTGTATTGGGTCAACAGTGAGGTTGTCCCATTGTAGGGCGCCGAAGAGCTTTCCAGATGTCCGAAATTATCATAGTTTTTGTCAGTATTAACATACGTCGTCCCATCATCGAACGAGCTCACCGCCTTGCGGGTTTCCCTGCCAAAGGCATCCGAATAGCTGATGCTGGTGGGTCGTCCTGTGGAAGTTTGTGTTTCCGATATCAATCTGGTCATATCTGATGTGTTCCAATTCCAGGTTATATTAGTGGTTGTTCCATCGGGACGTAATTCATAATTCTTTCGTCTCCAGTTATCATAGCCATAGGTAACAGTATTATTCAAATAGTCTGTAACTTTCCATAAAAGTCTCTTGTCAAAATGGTATTCATAAGTGGAAACGAGACCAAAGGGGTCCTTTTTAGTCCATAATGAACAATGGTCGTCTGGCCAATACGTATACGAATTTGTTAAATCGTCGTTAGTAAGAGCATTATGCACTTTTTCTGAAGTTAACATACCATAGGTTGGATCATATATATATTCCGTATCCGAAATTGGCAACTTGGTAAGGGCATCTTTGTAAATGGATTTGTGAATAAAATGTAACCTGTCTTTATTAGTATCATCGTAATATTCATATCCTTCATTCTGAATAATAGTATTACCACCCCGGTTGCTCGTAATTTTACGATTTGTGAGCAAACCAATCAAATAAACATTATCATTTACAATATTATTGAAGGTATTTTCAACGGTCGAATTAATAACCGGAGTGCCACTGAATACAGTTTTTGTTAACCTTGCATTCCCATAATCATCATAGTTTGAATAAGTATCTGTTACAGCATTTCCTTTTAAAATATCCGTCACAGTTTTGCTGTTTAGAATCAATTTCATTTTCATGGATGGCTTTTCAGGTATTGTTATTGAATTATAATCAATAAAAGTATAGTCAAAAGTTGAGGTTTCTTTATCCGAGGTCTGACTGATAATTGCTCCCATTTTGTAAGGATCGAACACTGTTGTTGCTACTTTACCTGTAAACAAATCAGTACTTGCAATCGAATTAAATCCTCGAAAACCAAGCCCCTGTTTATTTAGAATAGCTCCAGTGTATGCATAGGTAGAGTTGCTGATCAATTGCTTATTGAATAATCCGCTATTTTGTGTGGTTACCCATAGTGGACCCTGAAAGTCAGTATCCGGAAATTTAGCCTGATTACCAACAGTATAGCTAAGTCCTTGGAATAATTGATCGTAATTGTTTTTTTCAGTTACGCCAAGACTATTCATCATTAAAGACATTAAATTACTCTTAGCATGATTTTGGGATAGTGATATTCTATTTACATTATAACTATAATAATTTACAACTAACATTTCAGGGCTTTTATTCTCTGAATTTATGTCAACTGGAAGTATTAAAGAGTGTAAATGAATAAGATCGTCAATGTGGTTACCGGTGCTAGGAGGGATGATTACAGAGAATGGAGTTGTTGAAAATGATAAATCTTTAAAACTAAAGGGATAAAATTTCACAGTTCCGTTTTCATTTACAATTAGTTCAGGGACATCATCTCCGTCTACATCCTGTATGAAATAGTCATGACTTGCATCGACTCTAGATGATGAACCATTGTCTTTTTCTATTTTAATTTGCGGATTAATCCCATCTGTATATAAATACTGCCAGTTGCTATCATAAGATGAAGCATCAATCACTTCATATGGTTTAGCCTTATTATATATTGTATGATCA
>CAIYOZ010000398.1 GCA_903927945.1 uncultured Bacteroidales bacterium
CTATCTAATCATTCTACTTATGACTGTATCAAGTAATATGTTCGGTGAAAAAACAGCGAATTCAAAGATCAAGGAAGAAACTGTGACGTATTCGGTGGGAAATACTGTGTTCAAGAGTTACCTGGCCTATGATCAAACGTTGAAAGGCAAGCGTCCGGCGGTGCTGGTGGTACCCGAATGGTGGGGGCTGAACGAATATCCCAAGATGAGAGCACGCATGCTGGCGGAGCTTGGATACGTAGCCCTGGCAGTGGACATGTTCGGGAATGGTAAAATTGCCTTGAATCCTACCGATGCACAGGCTTACACAGCTCCATTTTACAGCAATCCACAATTGTCGAAAGAAAGGCTGGAGGCCGGGCTTGCTAAGATCAAGGAATTTATACAAACCGATCCTGCCAATATATTTGCTATCGGATATTGCTTCGGGGGAGCGGTGGTACTGAATGCTGCAGAACTGGGAACTAACCTGAAGGGCATTGTCAGCTTTCACGGCGGATTGAACGGTGTGCCGGCACGCAAAGATATACTAAAGGCAAAAATTCTGATTTGCCATGGTGCCAGCGATAAATTTGTCCCTGAAAAGGAAGTGGTAAAATTCAAACATCAGATGGACTCTATTGGAGTGACATTCACCTACATTGATTACCCGAATGCCACACATGCATTTACCAATCCTGCCTCCACCGAAAATGGCAAGAAATTCAATATGCCCATTGAGTATAATAAAACTGCCGATATGAATTCATGGAATGACATGAAAAAGTTTCTCGGGGCGTTAGTAAAACAATAAAATCACAGATTACTCACAATTTATAAGATTCAATAGTATGCCGGAAGAAAACGGATCAAAAGAAAGTCCCTGGAAGCTGAAGACTCCGCCTTTGTCCTCAGAATTCACGATGTATAAAGATAATAAAGATGGAAAAGACATACTGGTATGTACGGTTGGTACCACCATTTTACATTATGATTACCGGTGCCTGAATGATTTGCATGCTATGCTGGCAAAGCACGGTGGTTGGATGGAACTGGGCAGTGCCGACGAACAAAAGGAAGCGAAAGATGGCACCGTTGAGGCTTGGGGAAGATCGGAGAATAATCCGTTGAGTGGCTGGTATGGATTAAAGAAAGGACTGCGCGGTCGATTTGGCATGTATGTTCCACCACTTATGGAGAAACTCGGACTGGCCGAACTGACTCATGACGCGAAAGGGAATAAGATGAGGGCGAAGTAAAATCGTAGTTAATAACTTTTCCAACGTTAAAAGAAACTTTGGGAAAGTATGTAGAGAAAAGTTTACGTATAAATTTAAAATTGGAGAAAAATATGAAAGAGTTTATGTTTCTTATCCGTAATACGCTGAATCATCAGGATGAATGGTCGGATGATAAGCTTCGTGAATTTTTAAAGAAATGCGAGGTTTATATTGAAGAGCTGAAAAGTCAGGGAAAGCTACTGTCGGCACAGCCCTTGATTCGGGAAGGCATCATCCTTTCGGGCAAAAAAGGAGCCTGGAAAGAAGTACCTTTCAATGAAATAGATGAAGTTCAGATGGGGTACTACCATATTCTAGCCAACGATATGGAGGAAGCTATCACCATTGCGAAACAAAATCCGGAGTTTGAATACGGTTCGACGGCAAGAATTGAAGTGCGACCCATAAAAACAAAGGAAGTTACCACAGAATTTGTATATCCAAGAACTACATTGTCGTCTTAAAATCTCACAGGTGTAGTTTTAATAATTATCAATTACACTTCGAACAATATGGAAACAAAATCAATAAAACAAACTGTCACCTTTGAAGCCCCGGCACAAAAGGTATATGATTTAATCATGGATCAGAAGAAACATGCCGCATTTACGGGTTCAAAAGTGAGTATGAGTAAAAAAATAAATGGCAAATTCGATATCTTCGACGGGTATTGCCGGGGATATAATATTGAATTGATAGAAGGAGAGAAAATCGTACAGGCCTGGCATTTCCAGGAAGAAGGCTGGCCGGAAGACCACTATTCGATCTGTACGTTTCATTTCAAACCGGATGGTGAGAAGACACAACTTATCTTCACCCAGCATGGGGTTCCCGAACATAAAGTGGAGGAACTCAAGAGCGGTTGGAAACAATTTTACTGGTCACCCATGAAAGCGTACTTGAAAACAGGTGTCAAGCAAGCATCGAGAATGGTGACTAGTTGATTGTTTGATTAAGTTGATTGGTTGATTAAGTTGATTGGTTGATTAAGTTAATTGGTTGATTAAGTTAATTGGTTATTAGATTGGTAGGTAATTTAAACTACCATTATAAACTCTTAAGTAACAAAAAACAATAAGCTATGTATGATTCTTTAATTTACTCATATTCATTGCAGTATCTTTTTTGTTAGATTAAGTCTTTTAGACTGGTACTCCCAGTCTGGTATGCTATAAACTACAAACGATTACAGAAGAGACAGGCAGTAACCTGTCTCTTCTGTAATCGATCCGTTTATATTTTGAAATATAAAATAGTTTCAGTACTTTTGCAGCGTAATAAATGTGGAGAGATTTGGACTGCTTGCAACCACAGAAAAAAATGCTAAATCGCAAC
>CAIYOZ010000399.1 GCA_903927945.1 uncultured Bacteroidales bacterium
CAAATGGCGATTAGTTTGTGTGCCTGATTAGTTGATGGGTTAATTGGTTAATTAGTTAATTAGTTAATTGGTTGTTAGTTTGGTTGATTGGTTGATACTGAACCCGGAACCTTTAAAACTCTTTAAACTTTTCAAACCCAAACACTGAACGCGGAACACGGAACCTTTCAAACTTTTCAAACAACTCAATAACTCAATAACTCAATAACCAACAATACCCATGAGCATACTAGTCAATAAGCATACAAGATTAATCGTACAGGGAATCACAGGAAGAGATGGCAGTTTTCATGCCTCCAAGATGAAAGCATATGGAACCAATGTAGTGGGAGGGGTGTCTCCCGGTAAAGGAGGTCAGCAAGTGGATGGCATTCCGGTTTTTAATACGGTGGAAGATGCCGTGAATGCTACCGGAGCCGATACCTCCATCATATTTGTACCGGCCCCGTTGGCAGCAGATGCCATTCTCGAAGCATCGGAAGCCGGCATTAAACTGGTGGTGGCTATTTCTGAAGGAGTTCCTACCTTGGATATGGTCAGAATCACTCCTTTTTTAAAGAAGAACGAAACAAAACTCATCGGTTCAAACTGCCCGGGACTCATTTCTCCCGATGAATCGTTAGTAGGAATTTTACCCGGAAACATTTTTCTAAAAGGAAATATAGGCTTAATGAGCAGAAGCGGCACCCTCACCTACGAAATGGTGCACCAACTCACTACCAGCGGACTTGGACAGAGTACGTGTGTGGGTATCGGTGGCGACCCGGTAGCAGGATTATATTATCAGGAACTGCTTCAAATGTTTCAGGATGACCCTGAAACCGCAGCCATTGTTCTGATTGGTGAAATAGGAGGTGACGCTGAAGAACGTGCCGCTGCCTACATTAAAGCGCATATTACCAAGCCTGTTGTTGCTTTTATTGCCGGACAGACTGCACCTCCCGGTAAACGGATGGGTCATGCCGGTGCCATCATTTCCAGTGGAAGCGGTACTGCCGAGGAAAAAATAATTGCTTTCGAAAAGGTGGGTGTACCGGTAGCCAGAACTCCGGGTGAGTTGCCAGAATTATTGAAGAAATTAATGCAGAATGTACTTACGGTTAATTAAACTCAATAATAAAGTTCGAAGGAAAATACACTTCGAACTTTTTTATTAAAGTCAACCATACATGAAGCAATTTGTTTTACTTTTGTTCTTTGAGAAAAATACGGAAATCATACTATCGTAATAATAAAATAGAAAATCTAAAATGGAGAAAAATGAGTATTTCACATTGAGTAACGGTGTTCAGGTTCCTGCCATTGGTTTTGGAACCTGGCAAATACCAAACGGAACAGCTGCTTATGACTCAGTAGCCTTTGCATTAAAGAATGGGTACAAACACATCGACACCGCCAATGCCTACGGGAATGAAGCGAGCGTAGGAAAAGCCGTACGTGACAGTGGCATTGCCAGAAATGAGCTATTTATAACCTCGAAGCTGCCCGCTGAATTGAAAACCTACGACATGACGCTCAAACGTTTTGATGAAACCATGAAGAATCTTGGCACTGATTACCTCGATCTTTACCTGATTCATGCTCCCTGGCCCTGGAATGAGATGGGGGCGGATTATACGAAAGAGAATATCCAGGTATGGAAAGCAATGGAGGAAATCTACAAGAGCGGTCGTTGTCGTGCTATCGGAGTTTCAAACTTTAATGTTTCTGACCTTACCGCTATTCTTGAGAGTTGTACCGTAAAGCCAATGGCAAATCAAATCAGGTTTTTTATCGGTAATACGCAAGAGGAGATTACCCGATTCAGCAAACAGCATGATATACTGGTTGAAGGGTATTCACCCCTGGCAACAGGTAAGATTATCGGGAATGAAACACTCGAAGCCATCGCAAACAAATATAATCGGACGGTTGCCCAGCTCTCTATTCGGTATGTATTGCAATGTGGTGTACTACCCCTTCCCAAATCAACCACACCCGACCGTATCCTTCAAAACATTGAGGTGGATTTTGAAATTGGGAAAGAGGACATGAATTTTCTGAACAGCCTGAAAAACACTGACAATGTTCTGTTTAGTTCAAAGAAAAAGGTTTGAGATAATTTATGAATCAAAAAAATAATAAAGCATAAACTAAAAAAGGGTTCGTAGTCAATTACTTCGAACCCTTTTCAGGTGTAATAATGCATCAAAAATCTAACACTGAAATCATGTGAAATCATATTTTTTATTTCATTGCCTTGGTTATCCGTGGATTATCCGGGATAGTGGCTGTAATGATTTCCACATATCTTTCAGCATTGTACAATCGTGCAAACCAGTTAATGTGTTAGGAGCGACACCCCCAAAGGTACTATTCTCTTTATTATCAATATATGCAGTGCCTTTCTAAATTGCCCTTCCATTTCAATTGCCTCCAGCTTTAGCTGGATTGGAAAAATGATAAAATGTCTTTTTTGGCTTCAGCCTAAATCTTCAATCATCACATTCAGAATATCTTGTTAAATCTATAGACTTTTGTATTCTTCCTGTTTATCTTTAAATCATTTGGCTAAAACCAATTCCTTTTTTATCATATTAAGAATGGGCTAAAGCCCAATCCTATTGAGAAAACAAGACCATTAATCATAGAACATCAAACAACCTTTACCACTTTCCCGCATCCGGCATATTTCACACCCACCGGTACAGCGTTGAAGCCACTGTTTCCGAATTCTAACCCGATGCCCAATACCAGGCTGACATCGTCACTCAACAGGCGCATGTCCTCCGGGAACTGCAGGTCAAACTCCTGCGCCGGCAGCACGGTATGCGTGGAAAACCATTCGCTCTCCACCACCTCGCCTCTGCGTGAAAACAGCGGGCTGGTAGGTTGATATTGATTGTTTGCTTCCACATAGATCATATCCGATACGGAGCCCAACGAAAAGATGATCCTGAAGAATGGCAGGTTGCGAAAGTTCACCAGGTGCAAGTCGGTATTGATGGGTTGTATCGCTACTTTTGCACTTACCATCAATCTGTCCACCACGTATTCCATCGGCACGCGCAACACCGTTTCCAGCACCTGCTTGCGGCTCACGTTAAAGCCCGCCAGCATTTCCTTGTGCTGCGACAGGAACAGCCCCCGCACCCCATGTTCCCCTTCCAGATCGCCCTGCTGTATCTGCTTAGCCAGTGCGTTCAACGCCCCCGGCACGGCATAATCTTCCAGACTGTTAAGCGGCTTAATGGCTGAACGGATATTGCTTGCCAACAACGTGCACCCGGACCATTCCTTGTTATTCAGGCGTACCTTGGCAAACCTGGGTGAATTCTGTATCGTACTTTTATTCGCTCCCCCTTTTGAGCGAACATAAATCTTGTCATCACCCCGTGTGGTGTACATACTCATGCCCTGAAGCGAGCCCGTGATCTTGTTAATCCCTTTCGATATGGCCATAATATTTGAGTTTTAAGTGAATAAATTTATTGGTTATTCATTTTAAGTCGGAACGCGGATGACGCGGATTTATAAACGCTGATAAAAACGGATCATAAAACGTTAATCTGTGTAAATCCCCGTTGTTTGCATCTGATTTATCCGCGTTCAGGTAAACTACCGGTGTTGATCTATCTGCCTATTCCTTACAGTGTCTATAATTCATCATACTTACTCTTTATATTCCAGTACAATTGAAGTACAGTTGAAGTACAGTTGATCAACAATACAAAGATACATAAACTTTCTTAAATTATTATATAACCCTTATTTAATATAACCTAATTTGATATGGGTTATCTATGGGTTATCTATGAGTTATCTATGGGTTATCTATGGAATCAGTGTTTATCAATTGTTGATCAACTAAGGATCAACTAAGGATCAACTGTTCTCGTAAAGCATAAGTTCTGTAGTGTAGTTGCAGGGAGTGGTCAGATTGACATGAGTCGGAAGAAGCATGTATGCATTTCAAGACTTGCCATTTGACAGGCAGTGTGAAAAATAGATGAGACTTTTTAATTGAAACATGAAATTGAAATAAGGTTATTAGGTTAAGACATTTTTGATTCATTTTCTACGAAGTTTGTCAAAAATAAAACAAAGTTATTTGTACATAAACCTTATATTCAATACATTAAACCTTAGTAAAAAATCAACGAGCCACAAAGCCCAACCTTATTACCTTATAAAAAAAACGCATCGACTAACGATTCGTCAGTGACAAACCTAAGATAGCACTGACGGATGTAACCAGATATTATAAATACATTTATTTTCATTTATAAATTTGTTTTAATTAAATTTAAGCAGTATATTTGCATCGTCGCAAGCATAAACGAAGTCGTTGCAAAGGGACAGATTTATTCACTATTTTTTCAATCGAAAATTAAAACCTGAATGTATGAGTATCTCACAAAATCCACTCCTGGGGCCGATGCGCGGATCGGCGGCCAACTTTACCACTTATAAATTGAAGGGTCAGAATGTCGTTCGTATCAAAGCGTTTCATCCAACGAACGCGAATACAGTCCGGCAACAGCATCACAGGGCAGGTTTTAAATTAATGGTGAAGGTGTATCATTCATTCGGCGGCATGGCGGATTGGGGTTTTCCGAATCGTCCGGCAAAACAATCGACCTACAATGCCTTTATGGCGGCCAATTTACCGAACGCCATCGACACGACTTCTGATGTACCAAAAATAGATTACCATAAGCTGGTGGTGGCTAGGGGCCCTTTGCCCATGGTAACAGTGACAGGTGCTTCACTCGACTCAACAGGGGTTATCGTGGAGTATGCCTGCAGCACCAATTTTGGGAATGAGGGTGCTACCGACATAGTTGTAGCCTTTCTGAAAACTACAACCGGTGAACTGGCAATGGCTCGTCAGGAACGGGGCAAGGCTGATAAGGGTTTTCTGTTGATTCAGATAGAGGATTTGAAGGTAGAGGAAATGGAATGTATCTATCTGTTTACCACCAGTGCTGACGAAAAGAGGGCTTCAAATTCAGTGTTTGTGGAGGTTGGTAGTTTATAGTCGCTAGTTTATAGTCGCTAGTATATAGTTGCTAGTTTGTAGTTTGTAGTCGGAAGGGCCAGAGCAATAACTCAATAACTAATTAACCAATCAACTAGTCAACTAATCAACCAATTAACCAATCAACTAATCAAGTTTAATCCTGCACCATCTTTACAATTTTGCCTTTCTTAAATCCCTTTTCTTCTAATCTTTTGATGAGGGAATCATACAAATCATCTTTCATGGTGGGTGTTCTGGAAAGAATCCATAGCGTGTGACGCTTGGGATCGGAAACGATCGCCCACGAATAGTCATCGGCTAAGTCGATAATCCAGTAGTTTCCCTTGAAGGGCCAGAAAAACTGCACCTTGAGTTTCGCATTCCCCGAGTTCTTCACCACAAAAGCTTTCCCTTTGATATTATTCGGCTTATTGTTTTTAATCGACTGATTGAAAACTTCAATGTATCCTTGTTTGGAAGTGTAGGTTGCCTTTACGTGCGTACAACCCTTTTCGAAAAACTGAGGATAGGAAGCCAATTCATACCAGGTGCCGCTGTAACGTTTTAAATCGACCGACTTTACAGTGGTAAGGGTTGTTTTTGTTTTACAGGCTGAACAACCCAGCACTACAAAAAATGCAGCCACAAGAGATTTATGTATAGTTTTCATTTCCTTATAAATGGATTGTTATTAAAATTTTAAACAGTTAATAAATATAATTAGTTTAATTGAATGGGCAATTATTTTCCTACATATTTGTTCTTTCTGCATTTATCCACCTACCTCCAAGTAACATTTCCAATCAACCAGGAACAGAAATTAATTCATACTTATCTATATATCAATATAATATAGGTTTGGCACAGGAATTGAAATGCCCTTTTCGGAATAAATACCTATTTGGTGCACAAAATAGAATTTATTTTTTCATTCATAGTTCAACCCACAAATATAATGATCCATCAGGTTTTTAACATGTCAGCCGACTTAATTTTCTATCGTGAAGAGGAAGTATTTCTCGGTCAGACTCAAATCCGCTTATTAAAACAAGTGGTGAAGGATGGCTCGATCAATGGTGCGGCAAAGAACCTGAAAATGTCGTATCAGCATGCCTGGCATATGCTGAATAAGCTGAACGAGCTTTCCCCGATACCGATAGTCCTCCGGCAAAAAGGGGGCAAGGATGGTGGCGGTTGCAGGATTAGCCCGTACGGGATGAAACTTATCAGAACTTATGAGAAGAAAGTCCTGGATATCATTCAGTTTTTGGAACAAAGTAACAGCGAATTAGAAAGCTGTTTTTTTTAAACAAGCGATATGCTGGCGAAAGTATATCGCTTAAAATTTAGTCAGCGTTATTCTTTTGAAGTTATAACGAGAAATTAATTCATTTACTATTTACAATTTACAAGATATGAAAACGAACATTACAAAACTGCTTCTGTTTATAATGGGATTTATTCCTATGGTTTTAAGTGCACAAAGTGTAGTCATTGATGGCGAAATCCGTCCCAGGATTGAAGATCGGGATGGATTTACAAAGCCGTTGTTAAATACAAATGATCCGGGAGTTTCGGCTATTCAACGAACCCGGTTAGGTGTAACATTCACCTCCGGGGTGTTGAATACACAGATTACGTTGCAGGATTCCCGTACATTCGGCCAATTTGCAAATGCGGCGAGTGATGCCACTACCGGAATTTTTGAGGCGTGGGCTGAAATGCTTTTAATGCCGGGTGGTTCATTAAAAATTGGTCGTCAGGTATTGAAATACGACGACAATCGTTTATTCTCAGCTTGCGACTGGAGCAATACTGCCACTTCGCATGATGCAGCTTTATTTAAATTTTGTGTCAATGATTTCCAGGGACATGTGGGAGTAGCGTATAACAACAACTCCATTCTTTCTTCGGAAACTTATTATACTCCAAAATCGAATTACCGGTATATGGGATTTGTTTGGTTGACAAAAGATATTTTCAAGGGTTTAAATGTTAGTGCTATCGGTGTTGACGAGGGTGTTCAGGACACCATCGGAACAAAGAATAGCGTGAATTATTTGAAAACAAATATGTTCCATGCCTATACTTACGGTGGTAATTTGAAATTTTCGAATGCTTCAAGTCCATTTACTGCATTGGCAACTGCTTATTTTCAAACCGGAAAGAATAGTGCAGGTTCGAAAATGGCGGGGAAGTTATTGGCAATGAAGGTAGATTATAAGCTTATAGAGGCGCTTTCAGTAAACATTGGAACCGATTATGTCTCGGGAGATGATAAAACAACCGATGGCATTCAGTCAAATTTCAAGAAATTGTATGGTAGTGAACACAATTTATACGGATTGATGGATTATTGGGATGCCGCTTTAACCCAGGGTTTATTGGATTATTATGGTGGAATAACCGGTAAAATAGGGAAAAGCCTCAGCGTGGGTGGTACTTATCATATATTCAATTCCGAATATGCGGGTAAAAACAAAAAAGGAATTGCTTTTGGTAAGGATTTAGGTTCAGAAATTGATTTGACCGTGAATTACAAGTTGAATACCTGGTCGACAATTCAAGCCGGATGGTCAACCTATTTTACGAATCATAAC
>CAIYOZ010000400.1 GCA_903927945.1 uncultured Bacteroidales bacterium
ACTTTTTAACTTCAAAAGTATTACAATTTTGAAGTTTTAACAAATAAACCCCGTGTACAAGGCTAGTCATTTGTATAACGGTTTTTTCAATAAAACTGCCGTTTTGCACAGTTTGGCCGATGGAATTTAAGAGCTCAAAGCTTACCTTTTCTCTGTCTCCTCTCATTTCGATCGTAAGTTCGTCGGAAACGGGGTTTGGATAAAAATTAAACAGATGATTGTCTTTGTTTTCATTTATTCCGGTTGAAGATCCATTTCTTACCAAACGCACATAATTGTATATCCTGACGGCATCGCCCTGAGGAGCATTAGCATTGTAATATCCATTTCCATTATGTGTGTATCCGGTAAAACTTCTGGGTTTAGGATCGCTTCGCTGACATCCGGCACCATGTATATCAGTCCACCCTAAACCGGGGAAATAGCCCATGGCTCTTCCGAAGCACACATAGCAGGCGCTTGCACCTTTTGTCTGCGCTTGCGAAGAAAACGTAGTGCTGCTCCAGTACCATGGATAATCTGCGATACCTCCTTCATTGGTAATCCGGGTGCAGTTGAATATCGGGTCTATTGCAGCAGAACCGGTTGTTGCCGGAGAACGGGTATAATCAACTATGCTTTGTAATTCTTTGACATCGGGTAATCGCCAATCAGAATATCCTGCATAGGTTAAATTTTCAGCATAACTTAATGCGTCCTTCCATAAAACACCTGTCCCGTTATCGTTTTGCATCCACATCAGCCCGGTAGCGCTATCGGTAATTGTTCCGTTTCCGTTGTCAACGAATTGATTTGTTCCATATGCTGTATTGCCGCGAACATATAATACATAGAAATGCTTTGATTGTCCGTCTTCCGGAACGGGGGAAGTGGTTGGATATCCTTTAATACGTCCATCAATAAAATTGAACCCGAACAAAGTTTCCTGCCCATTCATGGTTGTGCTAACATATTTCGTAGAGGATGCAATTTGACCATCAATGATCCTTTCAGTTCCAAGGTCGCCGTGTGCCAGTGAGTTTACGTCACCGAAACCGACAGAGAAATATGTCGTATCAATATATTTTATACAAGTAGACGGTGGTGGGCCTGGTTCTGCTCCAAAAAACATGGCAATGGAATATAGCTCTTTAATAGTAGGTAAACGCCAATCATTATAACCGCCCGTGTTACATGTTGCAGCGCTTGCCATTGCCTCAGCATAGGTCAGTTTATCATAGAAATTAATTGCTCCATCACCGTTTCTGTCCTCGGTTTGCTGCCACATCAGCCCGGTTAAATTATCGGTTACAGTGCCATTTCCATTGTTGGTATATGATCGCATGTTTCCGGGATGATTTGAATTCTGTCCGAAGAATGCCTGCCCTGCAGTGGGCATCGTTATGGCAACCACTGTGTCGTAAGATATTGTCTGACCTGTTCCGACAATTGGATAAGTATTGGTTTGGCTATATCCAATAATATTTATCATTGTTACGATGCAAATGGTTGCAATAACATTGACTGTGAAGGATTTGTTTGATGATTTTTTCATGGCAAAATTTTTTCTTCTTGTGAGAGCAAAAGTATCAGGCAGGAAATCTTTCAAAAAATGGGATCACCAGATAGTATGGTTGTGTCACTCAATTATTGACATTTGTCACTGAATGGTTTTAAGAAATTGTTGCTGAGAAATTGCTATCCGCAATTTAGTTTTATAACTGAATACAATATCTAACCTTGCTTTTTGCCTAAAGGAAACCCACAATGGAACCCGGGAAGTCAGTAAATACTGATGGATTGGGAGATCAAACAGAGTAAAATGGAACTCCATAAATTGTAAATAGCAGGTGCAAGGTGTAAAACGAAAAGTGCAAAGTGCAAATTATTACACTTTGCACCTTGCACTTTGCATTTGAACGGGTACACTACTCTGACCAATTATCGAACTTTAGAATCATTCCAGATTATCTCAAAGTGGTTGATTTTATTGAAGAAATGGATGGTTTTATTCATTTGAATGCATCCGTTTAAATTTTTCAGAAAGCATTTCTCCACCGTCAGCACAATTCTCTGCTGGTAATTCATAAAACAAAATTACCATTGCTTCTTTCCGAATCCCTGTGATACGATGGATTTCATCAGTTATAACTTTTGACATTTCTGCTTTCTTTTCAGCTGATTGTGGTAAAATTGTGATTTGTACGATTGGCATAATTTTTTCCCCTATTTTTAAATTCAAGTTAAACTCCTATTCATATCTGAATTTCCAAACCAAATTCTTTATTTCTTACTATCTCAATGTCATTATTTCAATTTTCATATATGGGTAGTATGGCAGAGTTGAAAGTCTTTTATCTACATCCGATTTATCATTAGCCATTAACACCAAGTAGATTCCAGCAGAGTCAGCTTTTATATAGGAAGCCAAAAGTATCCCATTGTCTTCCCACTCTTTTATTATTTCTTGTTCTTTTGGTAATAATTTCATTCTTGTTTCATTGTCTAATCCTTGTAAAAGGATATCAATCATAAATTTATTCATTGTTATTGTTGTTTTTCTTGCCTACTCTATTCGTTTTTCAGCGTTCCCCGTTTTTTATTTTGTCAAAGTTGATTTTTTTGTAGTCAGTTTCATTTTCAGGTCGCCCAAGCATGACGCATAATATCATTGTTTGTCAGTTATTCTTTTTCCAAATTCTGGGCAACCCGAAAGGAGTTATTGCACAGGCAATAAACCAGATAGCAGGACCGCTTACACTGCCGGCATTTAACTCGATAATACCGGGTGTAACCAATGAGAACAAGAATCCAAGGTCGGCAACACCAATAATGAAAACACCTAAAAAGTAAGCCACCCATGAACCCCTTGTCCAGATTAACCACGCCACAACCAGTCCCAGTATACCATACCCGGCTACATCAATACAGAAATTTAATATCAAATGTGCTTGGGCATTAGCTGTCATGGCATCAGTCGTGTGTTGGAATCCTGCTCGGGGTGCATTGCTTCCCCCAATCAACATATTCCAGAGTTCTGAAGCTCCACCTGACAAATACTGATGGATGCCTTCAAAACCCACCCAAAGGTGTAATATTCCCCATAAGACGAATAGAATTGCTCCGGCTTTCGCTGCCATGCCGATATCGTTTTTGTAAATACTTTTGTTATTTTCCATTTTGCTTATTTTTAAATTAAGTTGCAAAGTAAAATCAATTACTTTACTTTTGCAAGTAGTTACATCAATGTATAGTAGTAACAAAGTATAAAGTAATATGGAAAATATTGATAAAGCTCAATTGAAAATAAATAAAAATAATTGTCCAATAAGAGAAGTACTGGATATTTTGGGTGGAAAATGGGCTTTTTCCATTGTTTATTCTCTTTTAGACGGTAAAAAACGCTTCAAGGAACTGGAACGAAGTATTGAGGGAATTAACACAAGAATGCTCGTTAAAGAATTAAAAT
>CAIYOZ010000401.1 GCA_903927945.1 uncultured Bacteroidales bacterium
GTAATAAATAAACAAAGGGATACTTTGATATTTTAAGTCGCAAAATATCGTTGCAACTTAAAAGAACAGGCTCCTGTACTGTTACTTGGCAATTACATTTTTCATATAAATCACCCCTGAATGTTTTATTTTATCACTCAAATTGTGTAATTTTGCATCTTTGAATCAATTAGAGACAATATTCGTATTGTCAGTCCAACTATAAAACGTCTTTCCATTCTAATTTATCAATCCTTATGACCATCAGACAGCTCTCTGTTTTTCTTGAAAATAAAACCGGTTACCTGAATCAGGTTTTAGCTGTTTTAGCCACAAATAACATTAATATCGTTGCCCTGACTGTTGCCGATACAAGCGATTATGGCATTTTACGCGCTATTGTCTCGGACCCCGAGAAGGCGTTAAACGCACTTCGTGCCGAACAGTATTCCGTAAGGATCCATGATATTCTTTCCATTGAAATGGACGCTGCACCGGGAACAATGTCTCACATTCTCGATTTATTCACCGCAGCCGATATATGTATTGAATATGTCTATGCGTTTAGCTTTGGAAGTAAATCCATCCTGATTCTGCGTACTGATAATTCTGAAAAATCAATGGCAGTCATTAAGAAAAATAACTTGAAATCCATTACAGAAGCGGAGCTAAAATAAGGGGTTTCCAACAAAAATAAACAGTAGATAAGACATAATATTTAGAATCAAAGTAGAAGAATCACGAATAATGAATGATGAGTCAAGAATAAAAAGGCAAGAAGCAAGGGGATCATTAAAGTCAACCAGAATGCTTACAAAAGGATCAAATGCCTGGTACAACGATCTTCATACCCGTAGCGATGAAAGCATGATTTGGAATAAAAAAGTAGAGTGCATGAACCGTGAGGATATGCGAGCTATTCAAAGTGAAAGGCTGATTCAGTTAGTAAAGAATGTATATAACCATGTGCCTTTTTATCGGAAAAGGATGAATGAGGCCGGTGTTAAACCGTCCGATATTCACTCCATTGATGATCTCGTTAAGTTGCCATTCACCTATAAAACTGATTTGCGGGATAATTATCCATTCAACTTGTTTGCTGTACCTATGCAGGATATTGTCCGGGTACATGCCTCCAGTGGTACCACCGGAAAGCCTACCACCGTGGGTTATACTAAAAACGATATCGAGAATTGGAGGGAAGTGGTAGCCCGTTGTTTGTCGATGTCCGGAATTGGGAAGCATGATATCATGCAGATCTCTTACGGTTACGGATTGTTTACGGGTGGTTTAGGTGTTCATTATGGGGCTGAAACGGTAGGTTGTTCGGTAGTTCCTATTTCAGGCGGCAATACACGGCGTCAATTACAGCTCATGTCAGATTTTGGTTCTACGGTATTGGCCTGTACTCCTTCGTATGCCTTGCATTTAGCGGATGCGCTGAATGAGAACGGGTATTCACTAAAAAACATGAAGCTTAAAATTGGTGTTTTTGGTGCAGAACCCTGGACTGAAAACATGAGAGTTGAATTGGAGAAAAAGTGGGGTATCCGGGCACATGATATTTACGGGCTCAGTGAAGTGATGGGACCCGGAGTTGCCAATGACTGTATTTATCATAGCGGGCTGCATGTTCATGAAGATCATTTCTTTCCCGAAATAGTTGATCCTCTTACCAAAGAACCTCTTGAAGATGGAAATGAAGGCGAATTAGTCTTTACCACACTTACTAAAGAAGGAATCCCGTTGATTCGCTATAATACCCGTGACCTTTCCACGTTGACCCATGAAACTTGCCAATGTGGCAGGACCAGTGTGCGTATGAAGAAAATCACAGGGCGCAGTGACGATATGTTGATCATTCGTGGAGTAAACCTTTTCCCTTCCCAAATCGAACATGTATTGCTCGAATTGGGTGAAACAAGTGCACATTATATGCTTTATGTGGACCGTGAAAACAACCTGGATACCTTAGAACTTAAAGTGGAACTTGATGAAAGCCAATTGACAGGCACTATTCGTGATTTGCAAAATCTTTCACGCAAAATAGAACATGCCCTGAACAGTGCCATTGGTTTACACGTTAAAGTAAGCCTGGTGGAACCTAAAACAATCGCCCGTAGTGAAGGCAAGGCAGTCAGGGTGGTGGATAACAGGAAGAAGTAAGTAGTTTATAGTTCGTAGTTTATAGATTGACATAACTATTTTTTATTTTTTCTATTACCTTTTCTCAGCAGAAGAATTACAACAGTATATATTTTCATTTGCATAATTCGTTTTAGCCATGACTACAATATCCAAATCGCTTGTCGATTCTCTTTTTGACCAGTTTGGTGAAGACGACATCACCCGTTTGTCCATTCGTGAAGTTGGGAAACTGGTAGCACAAATTGAAGCAAAGAGTGGTCAGGAATTTATCCACATGGAAATGGGAGTACCCGGTCTGCCTGCACCTTCAGTAGCCATAGAGGCAGAAAAGGAGGCTTTGGATAAAGGATTGGCCTCCATGTATCCTGATATTGAAGGAATTCTGATGGCAAAGACCGAAATTGCCAGGTTTGCCCGCCTGTTTATGAATGTGGAAGTGACTGCGGCCTGTTGTGTCCCTACAGTAGGTGCCATGCAGGGCAGTTTTTCCGCTTTGCTGTCAGTTGCCCGTACGCGGCCTGAAAAACCCTATACCCTTTTTATTGATCCGGGTTTCCCGGTTCAAAAATCCCAATTGCACTTACTTGGTCTGCCTTTTAAATCATTTGATATACTGAATTTCAGGGGTGACAAGTTGCGCGATAAGCTGGAATCGTTTTTGAAAGAAGGCAATATCTGTTCTATCTGTTATTCCTCGCCCAATAACCCTTCCTGGATCTGTTTCTCGGAAAGTGAATTGCAAACTATCGGAGAACTGGCCACCAAATACGATGTAATCGTGATAGAAGACCTGGCTTATTTTGGGATGGACTTCCGTCAACATTACGGGGTGCCGGGCGTTACTCCCTTTCAACCGACAGTAGCACGGTACACCGATAACTATATTTTACTGCTTTCTGCATCCAAGATATTCAGCTATGCCGGACAACGGATTGGGATGATGATTCTTTCCGAGAGTCTTCGTGGGAGAAAATATCCAAACCTGAAGAATTATTTTACGAGCGACGTGCTGGGTCATTTCATATCCTACGGAGTGTTGTATGCCACTACGGCCGGTACTTCCCATTCAGCACAGTATGCACTGGCTACCATATTGAAAACAGTGAACGACGGCAACCTTGATTTTGCATCCGAATTGCATATATATGGTGAGAAAGCAAAACTTATGAAGGCCTTGTTTCTAAAATACGGATTCTACATTGTTTACAATGATGAAGATCAGG
Organism: uncultured Bacteroidales bacterium; assembly: GCA_903927945.1. Classification (GTDB taxonomy): domain Bacteria; phylum Bacteroidota; class Bacteroidia; order Bacteroidales; family Paludibacteraceae; genus Paludibacter. The sequence continues at coordinate 3,351 of CAIYOZ010000401.1, forward strand.
AACTGGCTGATGGTTTTTATTTCACCATTGCTTATCCCGGAATGACCAGTGCCGAACTTATGAAAGAATTTCTGTATTATGGTATCAGTGCTATTTCATTGGTCATAACCGGGAGTGAGAATCCAAACGGACTTCGGGCTTGTGTGTCCTTTGTCCGTTTCGATCAGATGCAGGTGTTGGAAGAAAGGTTGAAAGCATTTGAAATAGGTTAATTGGTTGATTGAGTTAATAGGTTGATTAATTAGTTAATTAGTTAACTAGTTAATTAGTTAATTGGTTCAGTAACTACTACATAAAAAAAGTGAGAGCATGACTTGACATCAAACTCTCACTGTTACTCTTATTCCTAATTTCTTTCTTTTTATTCTTTACCTCTTACTCCTTTTTAAAATTCAATGTCATAAAGGTCAGCGGCATCCCTTTTGAACCAATCGAGACTCATATCGGTCATTGGGTGGCTTCTCAGCATTTCAATTATTTCAAAACTAATAGTGGCTGCATGGCTTCCTACCATGCTGACACGATGAACCTGATCGACCGTTTTAAAACTTGCGGCTAATACCTTTGTATTCAACTTGAAATGTTCAATGTTCTCTACAATGTGTTTTACCACTTCAATGCCATGCGAAGAGATATTATCAAGCCGGTTCACATAAGGAGCTACCCAGTCGGCACCTGCCCTGGCAGCCACGAGTGCCTGTTGTTGTGTGAAAATAGCCGTGGCAGTCACATTGATGCCAGCATCTTTGAGCATGGGCATGGCTTTAAAACCTTCTTTTGAGACTGGTATTTTAGCAAAATAATTATCGCCCAGGCTGTATTTGGCTTTATAGGCTTTCGCTTCCCGAACCATATCAACTGCCATGTCGCTGATCATTTGTACATGGAGCATTTTATCTCCTATAATTTCTATGATATCAGGTAATATCTCAGACAATCGTCTATTGGATTGGGAGATAATGGTGGGATTGGTGGTTACACCTGCAATGGGGAAATAATAAAAGAGCTTCTTAAGCTCCTCAATGTTCGCTGTATCAGCTAAGTAAATCATATTCTGTTTGGTTTGATTAGTTACTGCAAAAGTACTTCAAACCCGTCAAAAACACCTTCTCTTAATGTGTAAAATAATGTAAATCATAGATTATAAGCCTGTATATACCTTTATTCCAATACGATGAATGATATAAAAGTTGTTGTGAAACGCGTTGTTGTAGCTCAAAGTCGACTTTTTAAACATTGAAAGAAGCACATATTCAATTTTAAAACTGTATTTTTGTAATCCTACATTCTTTAAAAAAACAATATTGAATATGAAAATAATCATTCCTGAAGCGATTAGACAACAAGCCCTGGATACTTATAAATCTGTTATTCAAAATACGTCACATGAACTCCCTGTCACAGTACTTCATATTGACGGCAACTACTGCTTCATTATCCAGGGAAATGATTCAGCGAAACTAAATAATCTTTGGGTATTCGATATCGGGTTAGAAATTACTGCAGATGATTACTTTTACCATAATCCACCTACATTCAATGAAATGGAAAATGCCATCATGATGGTGGAAGATGAGGTGATGCCCTTGCACAAACTACTTGCTCCCCATTCAGGATTATATACAACAGATGCCGGTATCAGGGAAATAGCCCAATTGACTGTGTTTACTGAAAACAAACAGGGTATAACCCTCACACTTTCAAATATGGAATCGGTATTTAACCGGCTTGCAGCTATTATCACCGGACTTCCGGCGAGTCAGGATTGTTTGCCCACCACGAAATCGTTTGCCGTGACCCTACTGATATTGCGCGAAGTAATGCATCATCTGGGATTCATGGATATTAATATTTTCCCTCTCTAAAAACGGAGGTATTCATTTCTTTTCAGAAGTCTTTTCATGAAAAGAGAAGAAATGCAGGAAATAAGGTGATATCGCTAAAAAAGATTTTGTATCTATAAGTTTTATAAAAACACCTGCAAAAAGGCTTTTCATATATCACGGGCGGTTAAAATAGTGGGTATTATGATTATATTTGCAAAAAAATTACGCCATGTCAAAAATAAGAATTCAACTAACCGGAGTAGGAGCAGAGCTTGTACTGGGTAATTATATGCCCAAAGATACTACCATCTTCAATGATTGGCAGGAGTTTTACCGGTTCGACGATCTCATTCATGAAGCGCAACTATTAGCCGATCAGGTTACGGAAATCGATATCAGGCAGGATGATGTAGTTGTTTTTAAAGGACTGATACCTGAATCAAAATTCTGCACGCAAAAGAGTTTTACCCCCGTCATGTTTCCAATGGGTTTATACCTACGTACAGAATGTGCCGAAATGGCTGTATATCAATGTGAATTTGAAGTTGATGATTTCGATAAAAACAAGCTTTTCCTCGAAACTCAGGATTATGACAAGCTTTTCAAAGTAGGCGATCCTTTCATTACCAATCTGCTGTACAATGATCAGCCCTATCCACTGGAATGGGTTAGTGGAAAACGGTTGGGAGAAATTTGCCTGTTGTGCCGGTATGATTCCGGACATTTGATTCCACTCTATGATGCTGTTAAGAAGCTGAGTTGATTGGTGATTGGTGATTGGTTGATTAAGTTGATTGGTTGATTGGTTGATTGGTTGATTAAGTTGATTGAGTTAATTAGTTAATTAGTTAATTGGTTGATGAGTTGCTTACTTAACTTTTCAAACTTAAAACTTTTCAAACTTCAAACTTTTCAAACTTTCAAAGTCTTTAAACTCTTCAACTCTTCAAATTGATAGAATCTTTCTATCATTCTATTTATTAACTCTATTAAACTATTTTAAAATTCCGGTGTTTAAAGTTTTAAATTAAATTAAATTTAAAATTATCTTTAACAATATATGAGATCTAAAAATACGCTTCTTTTAGTTGTTTTAATTTTTTCGATCCATGTATTTGCCCAGAAAGGTGTTATAAAAGGACGAATTTACGATGCAAAGAACAATCAACCGATTGAATTTGCATCGATTTTAATACAAGGCAGTAATCTATCCACTACGACCGACCAGGAAGGGAATTATGTATTTACAGGGATTGAACCCGGCTTTAAACGTTTGGTGGTAAGTCTTGTTGGGTTTGAGACTACTATTTCTGCCGAATTTCAGGTGCAAGGCAATCAAACCGTATTTGTGGATGTGCCTGTGGAGGAGTCGTCGGTTCAACTGGGAGAAGTCACCATCCGTCAGAATTACAAGGCTAAAAAGATAGAGAGCCCATTGTCGGTACTTTCTATGGGGGTACAGGAAATTGAGAAAACAGCGGGTGCCAATCGGGATGTATCGAAAGTCATACAAACCTTGCCCGGAGTGGGTGCTACTGATCCGAACAGGAATGATTTGATTGTGAGGGGCGGAGGGCCATCTGAAAATGTATTCTACCTGGATGACATTGAAATACCGGTGATTAACCATTTTGCCACACAAGGTTCGTCCGGTGGTTCGGTGGGAGTAATCAACCCTGACTTTGTACGGGATATCGATTTCTATACCGGAGCGTTTCCGGCAGACAAGGGCAATGCTTTAAGCTCCGTCATGGACATAAAACAAAAGGATGGAAGCAAGGATCGCCTGCATTCCAAAGTCTCGGTAGGAGCCTCCGACGCAGCTCTGACGCTCGATGGCCCCCTGGGTAATAACTCTACATTTATAATTTCGGCCCGTCAGTCATACCTTCAATTCCTGTTTGCAGCTATCGGACTACCCTTCCTTCCTACCTACAATGACTTTCAGGTGAAATTCAAGACGCGCATTGACAAAAAAAATGAAATCACATTTATGGGTATCGGTGCTATTGATAATGATGGACTCAATACCGGCATAAAGAATCCTACCGAAAGCCAGGCCTATATATTAGCGTACCTGCCCACTTATAAACAATGGAATTATACTATAGGAGCCGTTTATAAGCATTTTACGGAAACGCATTATGACACATGGGTTGTGAGCCGGAATATGTTGCACAATACCAATTTTAAATACAAGGATAACAATACAGACAGTCTGAAGACTTCTGATTATAAGTCGAATGAATCGGAAAACAAATTACGGTTCGAACGCAACTATCCGGATCTGCTGGTGAAGTTGAATGTTGGAGCTGGTGTTAAATATTCAAGCTATGATAACTATACTTCCCGTGAATTGTTTTTAAATGGACTTGTAAATCCACTAACCTATAACACTCAGATTGGATTGTTCGGTTATCAGGTGTTTGCCCAGGCTTCAAAGGAGTATTTTGACGACCTGTTGAAATTGTCTTTTGGAATAAATGTGGACGGTCTTAATTATAACCGGAACATGATGAATCCGTTAAATCAGGTTTCTCCACGTTTTTCTATATCATATGCACTATCACCGAATCTTGATATCAACGGGAATATCGGGCGGTATGCACAACAACCGGCTTATACTACCCTGGGGTATCGGGATGCAGCAGGCACCCTGGTGAATCAGAATGAAAATTTACGGTACACAATCTCCAATCAAGCCATTGCTGGAATAGAATATCGTCCGATGGAGTACATGCGGGTATCGGTAGAAGGGTTTTACAAACACTATGAATATTATCCACTTTCGGTAGCGGATGGGTTAAGTATTGCAAGCAAGGGAACTACTTTTGGAGAGGTGGGGGATGAGCAAATCGTTTCGACCGGGAAAGGACGGGCTTACGGAGTGGAAATATTGTATAAGATCATGGAAATGAAAAAGATGAGTGTAACTGCAACCTATACATATTTCAGGAGTGAATTTACGAATTCAGGCGGAGTATACTTACCTTCATCATGGGATACCAAACAATTATTCAATTTAATAGGCAGTTATAAATTCCGCAAAAACTGGAATGTAGCTATACGGTGGCGTTTTGTGGGGGGGGCTCCTTATACCCCTATTGATCCCATTTCCGCACAAAAGTCGGTGTGGGATATCAGCAAGCAGCCTTTATTGGATTATTCAAAGTTTAATTCACTTCGCCTACCCAATACGCATCAACTGGATATGCGAATTGACAAGGAATTTTATTTCAAAAAATGGGTGTTGAATCTTTATACCGACATACAGAATGTTTATAATTTTAAAACACAGGGATCACCCATATATACAAACTTAAGCAATACTCCGGAAAAGGATGCAAATGGTAATCAGACTTACCTTCCTAAAACCGATCCGACGAATCCATCAAACTATGTATTACGGACCATAGATAATTTTGCAGGGACTATTCTGCCTACAGTTGGTATTATTGTTAAACTGTAAAAGTAAGTAAACAAGTAAATAACTCGTTAACCAATCAACCAATTAACTTAATCAACCAATTACTTAATCAACCAATCAACTTAATCAATCAACCAACTTAATCAATCAACCAATCAACTAATAAATACCTTCCACCGATCCTTGTTTCCTTACTTCCGGGTATTTGATACGGTTATGATAAATGTTTTTTATCTTTTCTTTAAAAACTGCTTTTACCAGTTCTACATCCCTGAAAGTAATTGGAGCATCTTTAAATTCACCATCAGAAATTTGAGTACCGATCATTTCTTCCACCATTTCGTCAATACTTTCTTCGGTATATTCAGAAAGACTTCTTGAACGTGCTTCCACGGCATCCGCCATCATGAGTATCGCTGTTTCTTTATTATTCGGTAGTGGCCCGGGATAGGTAAATACGTCTTCATTTGGTTTTATTCCGGGATTGGCATTGATATACGAATTATAGAAGTATTTCGTTTTTCCGCATCCATGATGAGTGGCAATAAAATTGATAATTTGTTCGGGTAAATGATTCTTTTGAGCAATTTCAATTCCATCAGGAACATGATTAATAATGATTTTGGATGCTTCTTCGAAAGGAATATCAATCAATGGATTTTTGCCACCCATTTGGTTTTCAATGAAGAATTCTGGATGTTTTAATTTGCCAATGTCATGGTACAATGCTCCGGTCCGAACTAACAGGCTGTTGGCATTAATCCTCTTGGCAGCATCAGTTGCCAGGTTTGATACCTGCATGGAATGTTGAAAAGTGCCAGGGGCTAATTCGGAGAATTGGATCATCAAATCGCTGTTTATATTAGTTAGTTCAACCAAGGTAACACTAGAGATAAGATTGAATAGCTTTTCAAAAATGTAAATCAGTACATATGCAAATAACAGAAATACGCTGCTGATGGCAAAATAGATGATATATTGCCAGTTAATACGATTAACATCTCCCTCGGAGATAAACTCGAACGCCAGAAACATTAACACGTAGCTTAGAAATATGTATAATGCCGATTGAGCTAATTGCGAACGTTGGGACATATCTTTCAAACTGGAAACGGCTACCATGCCAATGGTCACTTGCAGGAGTACAAATTGGAAGGCATTATCGACCATGAAAGAGATGATAAGCATAGTGATTATATGGGCAAACAGGGCCGTTCGGGAGTCGAAAAATACCCGGATGATAATCGGTAATAATGCGAAAGGAACCATGTACACACTCAATGAAGTATAGCGTATGGTGAAGGCAGTTAAACTTACCAGTAGCAGTATTACCAGTAATATGAACACTACATTATTCAGGCTTTCGTAGATTCGGGGTCTAAAAAGGTATATATACAGGAATAATAAGGTAATTAATCCCAGGATCATGACAATTTCACCAATCACGACAATAGAGGATTGTTGAAGCGATGTTTTTCTTTTTTCCGATTCAATCTTGAATGAATGTAATACCTGATAATTAGCCGGTGTGACTATTTCACCCCTGTCAATAATTCTCTCACCAGCCTGAATCATTCCTGAAGTTAACGAAAGGTTCTTCAACATATCTGTTTTGGAAATTTCAGAGGTGGTGCTGTCATATTTCATATTTTCCGACAGATACATATTCATGTCGTATGATTTTAACGAGACAGGTGCGTTGTTGATAATTTCTTCGTAGGCAGTCCTTGGAGTGTATACATTTTTGATTGGGATCACATGAGTAATCCTGTTAGGCAATATGCATGAGATATTTTCTTTTTTATCCACCAATAATTTATTATATTCTTCCACCGAAATGATCCCGGAGGAATAAATGGATTTAAACTTGTTTTTAATGTAATCAGGTATGCGGGGAGAGGCTTCACCTTTTTTTTGCAAATCAGCAAACAATTTATTGAGTTGATGATCATAGACCGTGGTGTCCAATTTAAAATAAGGAGTGTAATTTTTTAAAATTTCTTCCTTTTCTTTCGCTATTTGTTGATCACTCTTATAAATCGGAAAATCGAATGAGGCAGTAATTAATTCATATGACCAGGGTTTACCAATTTCAAATTGATATTTAAACTTATCCTCCGAAGGATAAAGCAGCACAATAAGCACACCCAGCAGGATAAATAACCCTATTTTGTTTAAGTTTTTGAATTGAGGTTGAGTTATTTTTAGTTTCATATTTCTACGTTGAGAGTGATACAATTGGTTTAAAAATGAAAATCGCCGAAAATTACGAAAAAATTACTTAATTGAAACATTATCTTTAAACTTTCCTTATTTTTGTACGAATATTAGGTGTAAAGAATGCCATTTATTGATTTACCACATAAATTCAGAAAAAATGAACGGAATTATAACCCTTCCTTTGGTACCGCTTCGCGCGAGCGACAATGAACGAAGTGAGTTAATTTCTCAACTTCTCTTTGGTGAACGGGTAGAAATCATAGAAACCAGGGAACGGTGGATATTCGTTCATAACCTGACAGACAACTATTGGGGTTGGGTGGATCGGAAAATGGTGAAAATATTGACATCACTCGACGAAGAACGAATTTTGCACTATACAGAATTTATCGTTCAGCGTCCATTCGTTGTTTGTACTAAAACCATATCCGGTGAAAGAATGTTCTTGGCAGGTGGCAGTATTATTCATTCTGATGAATCCGGACAGTTTGCAATAGGATCTGAAATATACTCCATTGATTCTTCTGAATTGATTTTACCCATTGAAACAAACGGTCAACGATTGATAGAGCTTACTAAAAACTATCTGAATGCACCCTATTTATGGGGAGGAAAAAGCATTTTTGGAATTGATTGCTCCGGATTAGTTCAGGTCGTTTTTGCCATGTGCGGCATTCAATTACCGAGGGATGCATCCGACCAGGTAGAATGCGGACAGGTAATTGATTTTCTCTCTGAAACAAAATCAGGCGACCTAGCCTTCTTTGAAAATAAGGATGGCCGGATAATACATGTCGGCATTTTGCTTAATTCCCATCAAATAATACATGCTTCCGGACATGTAAAAATAGAGGCAATCGACTCCCAGGGAATTATTTCTGCACAAACCGGAGAATATACCCACAAATTACGTGTCTTAAAACGAATTATATAAGTTGATTAATTGACAGAATTTCAATTAGTTTGCGTATATTATTTTCTTTTTCTGAAAAAAGTTGTTTATCTGATGTAAGATATTCTGTATTCACGCGTCATTATAAGTGTATGGAATCAACTCAATTTAATACCCAAATATTGAATCATTCCGATAAATTATTTCGACTGGCAAAATCGATCTTACGGAATGTGGATGCTGCACAGGATGCCGTTCAGGAGTTGATTATGAAATTGTGGGAGAAAAGAACCCAACTTGATGTAGTAGAAAATATGCAGGCGTTTATGATGCGTTCCATGAGGAATCTCTGTCTGGATACTATAAGGCAACATCATGATGAAGATGAATTACCTGTTGAATTTGAGTACGTTGAGCCTAATCCCTACCAACAAGCTGAACAAAAGGATTTAGCTTCAAAAATACACAGTATGATTGACAATTTACCCGAATTGCAGAGAACTATCATTCGGATGAGGGACGTAGAGGGTATGGAACTTTCAGAGATTGCATATGTGACGTCACTCACTGCGAATGCGGTGAGTGTAAACCTTTCCAGGGCACGTCAAAAGATTCGGGAACAAATAATAAATGAACAAAAAAGAGTGGAGGCAAGAGTATGGAAATGATGAATAAATTATTAGAAAAATACTTTCGGGGTGAAACATCCCTTACGGAAGAAAAGGAATTGAAACATTATTTTTCGACAGGGAATGTGTCTCCCGAGCATGAAATGTATCGTCCTTTGTTTGAAGCATTCGAACATGAACTAAAAGAAACTGTTATTCGCCCGGTACCTGAAGCGTTAACTGAGCAGAAGAAAGTTAAGAGAATTTGGTTCCAATCATTTGCTATCACCGGAATTGCAGCTACTTTATTATTGCTTTTATGGATTAAACTACCACGGACTTCAGATAATTTCGCCCTTATCGGTGGTAACCGGATTGACAATACTGAATATGTGCAACGATACACCACAAAAAAACTGAATAAAGTGAATATCATTCTTGCAAGAAGTATGAAACCAATGCAGAGTTTTAATAAAGTCAGAAAGCAAATGGAACCCTTACAAAGCCTGTCGGATGTCAGGGATAAGATGGAAGATTTACAAGATAAATTACAATTTAAATGAATACGAGTATGAAAAAAATTATGACAATTGTTGCGGTACTTTTAATAGTTGCGGCAGCACAGGCACAAACACTTCAATCATTTTTCGACAAATATGGCAAAGATGAACGGTTTGAATATGTATCGGTCGGGAAAGGCATGATGAATATGGCGAATGTTTTTGGAAGTAATGCGAAAAATAATAACGAAATGATGTCGAAGATGAGATCCATAAAGATATTATCATTGAATGCAGATGCCACTTCTCCTTTAATGAAAACAGTAGTGAACGACATAGAACAAGTGGTTTCCAAAGGAAACTTTGAGACTGCGGTGGAAGCACGTGACAAAGGTGAACAAGTACACATTTATTATCGTCTCAGTGGAAAAGATGATGCTGACATGTTGATTTTAACAAAAGAAAAGGGAGAATTCAGCTTGATATGGATCAATGGAAAGATGACCAAGGAAGAAATGATGCATACCTTTTCAAACAATGGGAAAATGTCGAATATCGTGGGTGATTTCAATAAAGAGGATAGAGTAACTTCTTAAGAACATTCTGATTGTCTTTATATAAAGAAAGAGCCGGTACATTTGGAATGACCGGCTCTTTTTTATTTTATTAATGTAAGAATTAAACCGACACCACCAATCAGGAGAATAATCATACCGGTAACCCGATTAATTAATTTTAATTCTCTCATGTTTAGCTTGTTCTTGAATTTACTTACTAATAAAGTGAGTAAGTTCCACCAAAGCAATGCACCCCCTAAAATGGATAAGATTCCACAGATGGAAATAAACAATGTAGTTTTATTTCCAATGAATTGAAACCTGGCAAAAAGGGCGATAAGTACAAATAAAACTAATGGATTAGAAAAAGTCAGTCCAAATGAAGTAACAAAGTCACCTAGTAAGCTATGCTTTATGGTCTCATTTGGTTTGGGCTGAGTGGCCGGGTTGCTTTTGAAAATATACCACCCAAAAAAGGCAACTACCAGACTACCCACCAGCTCAATCACAAAACGATGTTCTTCAATAAAGTCAAGGACAAAGCTTAAGAAAAACAAAGTAATAACAGTATATATCAAGTCTGAAGTTGTTGCACCTAAACCGGTGACTATTCCATATTTTGAACCTCTGTTCAGAGTTCGCTGTATGGTAAGCATACCGATAGGTCCTAAAGGTACTGAAATACATAAACCTATCAACACTCCTTTTATTATAATCTCAAGCATGCTATGCATTTAAAGTTTGCCATGCAAAGATAGCTTTTTTTCGTCAATCAATAGTCAACCTTATTTTTAAAGATTTGTATATTTCTATTTATTGTTATTAAAATTTGAAATGCAAGTCATATAAAAAAAAGAAAATTTATAAATTCTTGATCTTAATATAAGAAAATGTATATCCAACTGTTCATGGGAAAGTATTAACCTGATATTCCAGAATAATAACTATAAATATCTATCACAGCTTTATTTCAGTCTTATTAAAAACCAAAATCATTGATTTTCTTATTGAATTTTTTAGCTTCCGAAGGTTTTCTTGCCTTGTGTTGTGTTGAAACTCCCTCCACATATATAGCCTGAAAAGGTCTCACAGGACATATGGATTCACAGGCTCCGCATCCAATGCATAAATCATCAGTTACCTCAGGGATTGTGAGTCCTCCTTTATAATGAATCATATGAACTGCCTGGGTCGGACAATGTTCAGCACAGGCACCACAATCCTTTTCTTCGGTAAATACAACGCATTTAGATTTTCGGAAGTTGGCTACACCCAGTTGTGTCAGTTTCTTTTCGTCCATTACCAAGGGTAATAATGCACCCGTCGGACAAACATTGGAACAAATGTTACAATCGTAGGTACAAAACACATGTGTAGAGAAAGAGAGATGTGGTTGAGTGATTCCAGAGATACCATATTGAAAGTAAGCAGGTTTTAATACTTGTTCAGGACATTTAGTGACACACAATTGACAACCGGTGCAATGATCATTAAAACGGTTTAAACTGCCCGCTCCAGGAGGCATAATAGGTTTTCGGGACAACATAGCTTCTTTGTTCCCAGTGATATTCTCAGTACGGGCAAGTGCAACCGAAGCTAATGCTACCACGGAGGTGACCAGAAATGTACGTCTGCTGTTGTTCACTTTTTGTTGAACAGGCTGTGATTGTGTAGGCTTGTATCTGAATACATATTTAATGCCCCCTTTTTTACAGGCAGAAAGGCAATTAAAACAGGTTACGCAACGCGAATCATCTACTTTCATGGAATCGCTGTCGATACATTGCGATTTACATTGTTTTTCACAAGCGCCACAATGAGTACAATTTGATTTATCCAAGGAAATATGAAAAATTGATATTTTAGAAAGTAAACCCAACGTAGTTCCAACCGGACAGATCGTGTTACAATATGATCTTCCTTTATTCCATGACATTTGTGTTATTAAGAAAAAAAAGAAAATGGCAACTGCAAAAGCTAACGGAACAAAACTAACCTGTTCCACTTTATAAAACGTGTAATTGCCCATTCCACTCAACATATAGGCCATTCCATTATTACCCCAGATAGCCAGAGGACGGAATAATTGTGATGCAATTCGCCCAAAAGCACTATATGGATCCAGCAATATAACCAGAAATGAACTCCCAAAAAGAAAAAATAGTATTGTTAATCCAAGTATGGTATACCTTAAGATGTTCTGTGGAGGAGAATAATTGTACCTTGTTTTTTTTCTTTTTTTACGAAAGAAACGTGATCTCCAGGAAAGAACATCCTGTAATATTCCTAAGGGACAAATGACAGAACAATATATTCTTCCGAAAAATAAACCAAGTCCCAACAGAATGCCAAGTATTATCAGATTCAACGATAACAAAGCAGGTATTAATTGAATACTCAGAAATTGGTGCAAATTCAGCGGCAATTTACCAGTAAAATCAATAAAGAAAACAAAAATGGGAAGAAAGAAAAAGACTGCTAAAATGACTCGGATATTTTTCAGGAACTTCATTGAAAAAAGCTAATAAAAAGTTGAAAATAAGAAAGATGTTTTAATTAACGGATTA
>CAIYOZ010000402.1 GCA_903927945.1 uncultured Bacteroidales bacterium
ACACCCCATTAAAATCAATGCTAATATCAAAATTCTCATAACCCGTGTTCAGCGTAAATCCGTATGTAAATGTCGGTATGGTGGTACCAATAAAGGTGCGGTCCTTAGAGGTGATTTTTTTGTCACCATCTAAATCTTTAAATCGGATGTCCCCGGGTTTAGAAATCCAGGCAGCCGGAAAATAATTATCTATTTGTGTCTGGTTTTGAAAAATGCCGTCCTGTACATAACCATAAATGGCACCCACAGGATGACCCACTGAAGTTACATGGTAACTGTCCGAAACAATATCTGAATTGTCATTTCCCAAAGCCAATACCTCATTCTTGAGTGTTGCTCCGTTTACACTGGCACCATATGAGAACTTTCCAATCTTATCATTCCAGGATAGTATAAATTCCACGCCACTATTCCTTAGTGACCCGGCATTTGTAATCGCATAACCTGCACCAACCGAAATAGACGGTTGGACATGGGCAAGCAGGTCATTTGTCGTTTTGGTGAAATATCCTAAATCCAATGACAACCTGCTGTTGAAAAATTGACTTTCGAATCCTGCATCCAACCCCGTTACTACTTCCCAATGTAAATTTGAATCGACTAAATAGTCAACTGTGGGCAAATAATAGGTAACACCGTTGACCACAACTTGCTGGCCAATCGGATTTAATTTAGGAAAATACAAAAAACTTCCGATCTTGTCATTCCCGAGCATTCCCCAGGAGGTTTTTATTTTCATGTAATTGAGTATCTCTTTCGTGTTATCCATGAATTTTTCATCCGAAATAACCCAGCCCAAACCTACTGATGGGAAATAACCCCACCGGTGAGTAGGTGAAAATTTAGAGGATCCATCAATACGGAAAGTAAGCGAAGCAAGATATTTATCCGAGTATGAGTAATTCACGCGACCTAAATAGGAAATAAAGGATTCAGCATCATAGGAATCGGAGTTGTGTTTTCCACTCAAACTCCCTTCAGACAACATTTTAAGATCATCAGGGATGACAAAAGGGTGTACCGAACTTTGCAAAGAATCTGAGGTGGTGTTAAATCCAAGACTTTCCTGGATTCTGGCGGTATAACCCGCCATGGCATTAATCTTATGTAACGCGATCTTTTTATTGTAATTTAAAATAAAATCGACTTGATATTTTGTATTTTCCGCCTCGTTGCGGCTGAAAGAGATGAAATCACTTTTAAACGATGAATTAGAAGTAGCATTATTTACATTGTATTTTGGGGTAAAAACACTTCCTAAATTAATGCCAATGTCTCCATAACCGGTAGCTTTGAAAGTGAAATCTTTAAGAAACGATATTTCAGTATAAACATTCCCCACAACGCGATAACCATAATTTTTGGTGTTTCCTCTGTTTATTTCCATCATGGCAACCGGATTTGGAACATCTTTCTGGATACCGGGTGAAGGTGTATAGTAAGAGCCAATATTATTCGGATCATGATCACTGACAGGCGAAAAAGGTGAATAGGTAGGAATTGCCTGCACAGCATCTATGACACTGGCAGAGGCAGGATCGGCATCCCAACGGCTCAGGTTTACATTCCCACCGAACTTTACATATTTGGAGACTATATAATCACCAGCCCATCGTCCATTAAACCGTTGGTAATCATTGAATTTTACAATACCATTCTGTTTGAAGTAACCGACCGAAAAAACAGTACTCGCTTTGTCGGTTGAATTGCTGATAGTAATTCCATGGCTTGTAATCATTGCCGGACGGAATATGTATGATTGCCAGTCTGTGCCACCCCCCAATAAGTCAGGAACCCAATCGGCTGCCAGGGGATTTGCATTTTTTATCTGTTCATTATATAACATCGTAAAATCGGAAGCATTAGTCAATTTCACTTTGTCGCGATCAAATAACATCTGGGATCCTACATACCCATCATAGCTCACGCTTAACTTTCCTTTATCTGCTCGTTTGGTTGTAATAATTATTACACCGTTTGCACCCTGGACACCAAAAATAGCCAGGGAAGATGGATCCTTCAACACTTCGACGGAAGTAATGTCGTCCGGCCTGATAAAGTCAATGTTATCCAGAAACATGCCATCAACGACAAACAACGGGTTAGTATTTGCATTAACGGTTGCAACACCACGAAGGCGTATGGTCGGACTGCCACCGGCAGAACCATTGTTTGTGACAAATAAACCGGGAACTTTCCCCTGTAAAGCATCGACAGGATTATAATTGGGAGTATTTTTAAGTTTTTCGCCACTTATAGATACGATCGAACCCGTCAAGTCTCTTTTACGCGAAGTACCGTAACCGACTACGACAACTTCATCCAAACCTTTCGTATCGCTTTCCAGAAGAACGTCAATGACTCCACTTCCTGTAACTTCACGGGTCACGGGTTTCATTCCGATGTACGAAAAAGTTAGTTTGGTGTTTATAGGTAGTTGACTTAATTGATATTTGCCATCATAATCAGTGATTGTGCCAAGTGCTGTGCCCTCAACTTTTACACTCACCCCGATCAGGGTTTCGTTTGTTGTTTTATCTTTCACGGTGCCTGAAACAGTAACAGTTTCCTGGGCTGACAATGTTGCGATAAAAAAAGTTAGGATTAACAAAAATGAGAGTAGATGTTTTTTCATAATTGTGATTATTAATGATTTTCGGTATGTTGTGTTTCAAATCCCAATTTCTTTAATCCAGTATGAATTTCAGGATTGCTCATGAAGAGCTTCCAGATCAATCCGCTACGGTAGTTTTCAATCATGACAGCTATCGGACCTTGGTCTATTGCCAGATAACTGTGCACAACCTGTTGCCCCTCCACCTGTCCTTCGTTAAATGCATCATAAAAGCCATATTTTCCAAACAGCACACTTCTTTTTTCATAATAGAAGTATTTAAGTGCTACCATTGATTCAGTTGGTGTATAGACCAGGGATGCAATGGCTGCTGTAGGTGATACGGTTCCGTTTTCTTCAGTCGTTCCCAACGCGTGGGAAGAATAACCGTTCATTGGATCATCCGAAGAAGTAAATCCCCAACAGTTAATTCCATAACCCGCCTGTTTCTTTGGATTTTTTTTTGCATAAGCCACTTGAATCAGAGCATGTGCCCGGTTTAGGTTATAATAATTGGTATATTTATCTGTCAATCCGTTCGGATTCAAACCTAAAAATGAATAGTGGGCGAAGAAGAGAGGGCCGCCATAAGCCATACCCAAGTCAAGTTTAATTCCGAAATAGCTTTTTCCGTTTAAATAGTAACTTGAATTAATATAACATTTCTCATATACAGATGGTTCAATGGAATATATGGGTGATGAGGCTGCCAATATATAGGTAATCATAGTCTCATCAAATCCTGTAATACGATGGTTCAGCTTAAACCCATAATTTTTCGACCAATGCCAGTATAAGGCATCTTTTCCCTGAGTGTACCAGTTCCATTCCACTGTTTCCCACAGTTGGGTAATCCGTTTTGCGAGGCTCTGTTCGTTTTCATTTCCATTCCTGAAATATTCTCGGGCGGTCAGCAATCCTTCCATCATAAAGGCTGTTTCCACCAGGTCGCCTCCGTCGTCAAACTCACTGAAGCTAAACACCTTTCCGGTGTTGGCATCATACCAGTGAGCCCAGGCCCCGTGAAACCGTTCTGCTTTTTCTAGAAAACCAACTATTTTACCAATTGATTTCAAGGCATCACTTCGTGTGAAATAATGACGTTCGGCACCTGCAACAAGGGCCATGATCCCGAATCCACTTCCACCGACAGTGACGATATTCCCATTCACATCATTGCTCCGTTCACGTGCCATACCGGTTTGAGGATCGGCAAAATCATAGAAGTAACGGGTGGTATAGCGTTGCGTCATATCCAGCAGGTCCGAATCATTGGCTGGCTGAGCAGGAACCCTGATTTCAAACTTTGTAGCGTTTTTATCGGTAACTGCCATCCCCTTTGGCATGACCCTGTAAATAAACGTTTGTTTCCTGACGATGGGTTTCAGGAAG
The DNA here is from genome assembly GCA_903927945.1 of uncultured Bacteroidales bacterium. GTDB lineage: Bacteria > Bacteroidota > Bacteroidia > Bacteroidales > Paludibacteraceae > Paludibacter. The sequence goes on from CAIYOZ010000402.1 coordinate 4,007, forward strand.
AAATCCAGGTACCCATCGGTTGTTGATTCAGCTATTTTGCTGAAATTATCATTCCCATCATCAGACCGGTAAATCTCATACCTGAATCCATTCCTGTTTTCCCAGGTAAGTTCAGTGTGAGCCGGGTATCCAACGCCCTTCAGTTTGTCGGGCACAACATAATTCACCTTTTCAGCAATGCAGTTACCGAAAATGAACACAAGCGCCACAAACAGAATTATTTTTCGATACATAGTTATATTTACTATTTAATCATTTACCATTTAATACAAGGCAACAACTCTACAGCAACCTAATAACCTAATAACCTAATAACCAATCAACCAATCAACCAATTAACCAATCACCTACTTCACCAACTTAAACCCGGTCTCCTTCACATCCCTCGAATTGCCACCGATAAACAGTTTATAATCTCCCGGTTCAGTTCCATAGGTCATATCCAGCCGGTGGAATGCCAGCATATCGGGTGTAATGGTGAAAGTAACATTCCTGTTTTCACCGGCCTTCAGGGTAATCTTCTCAAAACCCTTCAGTTCCTTGACCGGACGGGTCACGCTGCCTACCAGGTCCCGCACATAACACTGCACCACTTCTTCACCGGTTACGCCTCCGGTATTGGTCATATTCACGGTAGCCTTCAGTTCACCTTTGTCAGAAAGTTCTTTTGTAGAGAGCCTGATATCCGAATAAGCAAAAGTGGTATAACTCAAGCCAAAGCCAAATGGGAATAGCGGGTCGTTCGGACTGTCAATATAACGTGATTTGTATTTTGGATCAGGAATATAAATCGGACGGCCTGTATTCTTTTCATAATAATAGATCGGCACTTGTCCCAGGTTTCTGGGGAATGTCATGGTCAGCTTGCCCGAAGGATTATATTCTCCGAACAGGACCTGGGTGATTGCCTTTCCACCCATGGTACCCGGGAACCACACTTCCAGGATGGAGGTGGCAAGTGTTGTTTCCTTGGATAGATCAAGTGGACGGCCATTCATGAGTACCACGACGATGGGTTTGTTCAATGCCTTGAGTTGTTGCAGCAATTCGGTCTGAACCCCGGGGATGTTTATGCTGGTACGGCTGGTGGCTTCTCCGCTCATATCAGCGCTCTCACCCATCACCACTACTATTTTATCTGCCTTTCGGGCAGTGGTAATAGCGGCAGCAAATCCACTCCGGTCTTCTCCGTTTGTCTTGCAACCCGGGGAATACATAACATTTGATTCTCCGTTAAAGGCTCTCAGTTCATCCACAATGGATTTCATGAAATTCCAGTCACCGGCTGCTTTCCATGATCCCAGCAGGTCACGGGTTGATGTAGCCAGTTCACCTATCACGGCTATCTTTTCCCCTTTCCGGAGGGGCAGAGTATGATTCTCATTTTTCAACAAGACCATCGATTTCTTCGCCACATCCAAGGCTGCTTCCAAATGGGCGGGGGAATACAATTCCCTTTTTTCACGGGCCTCGTTACAATATAGGTAAGGGTCTCTGAACAGTCCCAGCATGAATTTCACACGGAGGATGCGTCTTACGGCATCATTGATCATTTTATCCGCCACTAATCCATCCTGTACCTGTTTCTTGAGGTATTTAAAGTATACTTCCCCCTGCATGTCCATATCCACCCCGGCTTTGATGGACAGCAATCCTGCATCTGCTTCATTGGCAGCCACACCATGATTCACCATTTCGTTCATGGAGGTATAATCGGTGACGACGAATCCCTTGAACCCAAGTTTGGTGCGTAGTATGTCGGTAAGCAGGTAGTGGCTGCCCGAGGCAGGCACCCCGAACAGTTCGTTGAATGAGGTCATGACACTCATTGCTCCGGCATCAATCGCTGCTTTATAGGGGGGAAGGTAGGTGTCCAGGAATACCCTTTCGGACATGTCCACGGTATTATAGTCGCGGCCGGCTAACGGGGCTCCGTACCCGGCAAAATGTTTCACGCAGGCCAGGATGGTCAATGTATCCCCCAGGTCATTCCCCTGGAACCCACGCACACGGGCAGCTGCAATCTTCGATCCCAGGTAAGGGTCTTCCCCTGCACCTTCCGAAACACGGCCCCAACGGGGTTCCACCGAAATATCGCACATAGGGGCAAAAGTCCAGTTAATGCCTGACGCTGCAGCCTCGCTGCCGGCTACCCTTGCTGACTTTTCAATGGCCTTCAGGTCCCAGGAGGTTGATTCTCCCAAACAAATGGGGAAAATGGTCTTATGACCGTGGATGACGTCATACCCAAACAATAAAGGGATGTGCATACGGGATTCCTCCACGGCTACTTTCTGAAGCTTGCGGGTGTAAGCGGCTGTATAGGCATTGAAAATATTCCCGCAGTTCCCGTTGCGTATGTCATCTATGTATCCTTTTTTTAAGGTGGGTCCGGTCACATCCCAATCGCTGGAATACAACACCATTTGTCCGATTTTTTCATCCAGGGTCATTAACCGAAGCACTGAATCCACTTTGTGATCCAGCGCAGCTTCTTCCTTCGATTGCGACTGTGTACATGCCATCAGGATGGTAACAGTCAAAAGGGTCAGGAATATCTTTTTCATGGTGATGTGATTTTTCTAGTTCATAAACACCACAAAGTAAGATCTTGTTTAATTCTAAAACTAATATTTTAACCCTATTAGAACCCTACATTAAAAACATGACAAAAACAGGAACCCTATTTTAACCCTACCACTTACCTAACCATGAATTTAAATACATGACAGATAACAAGTTGACTTTTTAAATATTTATGAAATTATTATTCATTTTATTGCATAAATTCAAGGTATTCAGGTGTAAAAGGCTTTATTTTCCTTTTAAATGACAGATATAAGTAGTAGGACGAATTTAATGTCGTATTTTAGTAATACCAGG
>CAIYOZ010000403.1 GCA_903927945.1 uncultured Bacteroidales bacterium
CACTATCGCCTACACTCTTTCCCTACACGACGCTCTTCCGATCTTATGTCCCCTTGTTTCGGTCAATTACGTTGATAGGAAATAAAAAATCATAGTCGTCCATATTTTTCCTAATCAGGTTTAACTTGTTCCTGTTTGTGTGTCACCTCTCCATTTTGCTTATTTTGGTCCACTTCCCCACTTGTATTACGGGTTTGATAAAAATAACCCAGGAAAGGAAGATTCTTATTGAATGATCGGAGTGAAAGAAAGATTAATTTTGCATGAAGGAAATTGTATTTCTCAAATGAAAATGGGTCAGAGGATATCTGTTGTGGTTAAAACGCAGCATCTGGGTTAATAGATAGGATTTAAAACTCTTAAAGTGATTGCAATACATAAGATTCACAAATGATTGAAAGATCGTTTGTAGACCTTCTATACTGTTAATAAATTCGAGAATCTTGAAGTTTAAAGTCAAAAAACATTACAGCCGGTAGAGATTACTGAAAAGACTCTGTTCATCAAAGTTCCGTTCACGACTGCTGCCAAATCTACAATCACTATATTACCTAAGGCTCCACAAAACATCATAGAAATTAACGGACATTAAGGCCTGGTTTTCCTTTTGTCTCAGCAGATGTACTCGACACCCATTAAAAATAAAACCAAAAAAAAGGCTGTATCATTTCTATATATGATACAGCCTCTTGATGTAATGAACTTCCTTATTTTACTGAATAATTAACTACCTGGAAAGTCTGATTTCCTTTCGTGTAATTATACCACAGCAATGCCCATTGGAACGGTACAGCTTCTGCCGAATGAGTTGTAGGTATAGACGGCACGTAGCCTGAAACTGTGGTGGCAGTACCAAATGATGTGGTAATGTTCTTCCCATGTTCATATCCATAACCTGCACCCATACTTAACCCGCCAACCGTAAGTTCTAACTCACCTTCGTAACTTTGACTAAAACCTGTTGTTTTCGAGCTGGTTTTTGACATTTCTACTTCCTGTGAAGACCCCCCGGTAGATCCTGCTCCAATATAAGAGCTTGCATATTCCAGCTTGTCAGAGATAGGTACATTTGAAAAACCTGTCGTGAAAGGTGGATATGTAAATGGCTTTCCTATTGTGTGATGGAATAGGGATTTGTCAATGCGGGGTGCACTCTGTCCTTCAGTCAACTCATTGTATGTATCCACGGATACAGGCTGTATAAGAGCCGCTCTTGGGAAGCCCAACATCACTTCACTACCTATTTCAGCCGAATTATCACTTTGTACGATCTTATAGAAGTAGCTATCGTAAGGGACGGCTTTCAAAACAACTGTATTTTCTTGAAATGCCGTGAACGTTTGGGTGGTAGTCGTTGATATCTCCGTAGCAAATGAATTCGAAAAACCTACACTTACTTTAGCCGAAAATTTAACGCCTCCAATTTTGGTGGCTACCACAGGTAAAGTAAATTCCTTTTCGAAACCAATGCTAAGCGAAGCGGTACTCGTAATTTCTTTTTCTTTTGTACTTGACACAGTACTTGAATTACCCCAATTGCTGGTAGGACTGTTATTTGTATCATAATTATCGGTCCAGAAAGGGGCAGCAGCCATAACAGCAACAATAACCGGCTTGGTAAGCATAAACTGATGACGTTGGTATTCAAGTACCCGGGCAGTATGCTTCGTATTTACAGCAGCAATCACCGGAAAATGCATTTTATCCATTGAATTGCCACTATTCAGACTAAAGAACGGTTGTGCCGATACACTACTTACATACGTGCTATCAGTAGTATTAATTGTTGTACAGACCAAATTTGTAAGTGCAGAATAGTTAGTCATCGTACCAGCTTTTATTGTAACTCCTATCCAATATAACATTTCGCGTCCGGAAGGGTCTTTGTCAAAATTACCGGCAACCATCTGATCTCCATAAACATAGTCGTAATTACCACTAACGTTAGTTAATCCTGATTGGAAAACACTATTTTTAATGCCGGCAATATCTGAATTAACTTCTAATAAGCTCAGGTTACCATTGGCATCAACTGATGATACCATAAAACCAGCTATTATATATTTAGAAGTACCACCTTTTAGGTTGGCAACAATAAGCGAATTCATTGGCTTATTGTAAAAAGTGGGTTGAAGATCTCCTCCTTCTAGGCCGATATAATTACTAAAACTTTTTGTTAAAGAGTTGTATTTTATGTAACAAGCATAATGACTATAATAAGTACCATCCAGAGATCCGGCTTCAATAGCGATTTCATCTTGTCCATCCCCGTTAATATCACCTGTTGCAATATTAGCCGTAATAAATGTTCCCATATCACCCAGGGTTTTCTTAATATGTAAGGTAGGATCTGTCGGATTCAAATCCCCATCCAAAAAGACATGTAATTGGGGTGGTCTTACATTTCCAATCTTAGTTACAGCTACCGCCGAAGAAGTAGATACAACAATATCATTCTTGCCGTTTTTATCAATATCTCCAATTTCGGCACGCAGGTAAAAGGCTTTGCTGGCCATAGTGGCAGCCGTTTCGTCAAAGTCGCTTGAAAAATTCCGCTCACTTATCAGAGCAAATGTTTTCCCATCATACACCCGAAGTATATCATGCACTGCCACCAATATATCGGGAACACAGTCGCCATTTATATCGCCCGTGCGCACGGTCATTTCCCATTGCCAGGCTTCTGCTATGTCACAGGCATTCATGGTTAATCCATTGTATGCAGTCGTTCCAATGGCAATATTGGGCATGGTAAAGTCCTGTGGCAGCACCACCGATTGGTGGGCAAAGTTGGTTGACGCATCGCCTATGATATGCAAGGTAACCTTTCCGGTACCGTAAGAGGGGCCTTGTACCGTTTCGTTCCACACAGCCATGACAATATCTTCTTTCCCATTGGCATTGATACGGGTAGTCACTTTCTTGGGGTTCTGCCACCATTTTACGGCACCGGGGGCAATCACCGGCAAACCGCTTAGTAATGGGGCATCGGTTGCAGCAGGATTGTCGAACAACCTAAACTGAGGGGATACACCGGTATCGCTACGTCCTGTAAAAAACAGTTCTTTGTCAGGTCCCATCAGCACGGTGGTTTGGGGCAATGGCAGATCATTTACAGTTGGACCCTGGTTGGGTAGTGTAAACAAGCCCGTAATCATTTTCACACGGGCATCATCGGGCACGTCGTACACATAACGAACGGATAAGCCACAGGTTTTAAGCGTGTCGGTGTAAAAACTCAGGGAGTCTTTAGCACTCTCCAATTTTGCAATTGCTGCATTGGAAGCATCGGTTGCATCGGCTGTCCAATAGGCTGATGTCTTTCCGGTAGCGGTAAAGCCGGTTGTGCCTCTTAAACCACCTGGAAGGGCATTGAATCCACTTTCGTTGGTAGCAAACACATTATCCGTAGTCCAGTGTGCAGTACCTTTTTCTTTTAACTTGCAAGCAGCAACCTCTGCACCCTCAAAGTAGTTGCCCAGATGGTAGAAATCGGCTTTACCCGGTAATCTCCATCCACCACTCGGGACTGAAGCCACGGCAGCACTATAGGTATATAAACCTCCGTACACCGCAGCATTTGCATCCAGATCGTTCAAATAACTATAAGCATTGCTTGAACTGCTTAATGCAGCCCAGCCCGAAGTAGTCGCTACTTTAGTCAGCGAAATACCAGCCGTATTTTTAGTGGTTTTCAGGTTTTCTGTCATCCAGTACTGTGATCCTATTTTCATCACCGGATAGGCATTGTCATTTCCATCAATACAACTGATAAATCTGAAATCAATGGCTTTGCTTCGGTCAGGGCTGTCCATCAAAATGGTTTTACACCGTCCATTTATACCCGTAAACCGGAGCTGATCGCCTTCGTAGTAAACCAATCCATCGACAGAACTGATAGCTGCACTCACCTTTTGCGGGGCACTTTTTTCACTTTCTACCAAATCAATTTTTCCCAGATTCTGAATCAGGCTATATTTATCTGATTGGCTCATGCTCACAAGCTTTTCGGATGCCTTATATCCTTTTGCAGATACGTTTACCACGTACACACCAGATTGAAAAGCAGGCAGCTGAAATTTATAGGTTCCTGCCTCCAGATTATCCGAATAAGAACGGATGGTTTTTCCCGACAAATCGGTCACAGAAATAACGGTTAGTCCTGCTTCGGGCAAATTGAAGCTAAGGGTACTTGCATGATAGGCAGGATTAGGATATACCACCAATTTTGAACTTCCACTTTTTTGTATGTCTTCCAGTTTCGTTGTTATGGGTGTAGCACCTGTTGCATTCAGATATAAGGTTGTACTACCGGCAATAGTCTTTGAAACTCCTCGTGTCAGGTTTTCGGCAAGTACCGATCCTACCGAAGTTCCGGCACCGCTGCCTGTAAAAGTGATAGCGTATTCTTTCACATCACCTGAAGAGGGGGTATTAAAAGTATTTTGCACACCATAACTTATTCCCTGGTCATTGACTATATAAGCTCTTGTATAGTAAGTAGTATTTTTAGTTAAGTTAGGCATGAAAACTAAAAATGTACCGTTCGCAGCTGGTTGGTTAATGTCTGTTTTGTTGTTGTAAATGGTAGGAGTAGCCGTGGTGCTCCAACAGATACCATAATGATTGGCAACTGAGTTGCCGATATCGTATATATTTCCGTTACCAATTGCGGAGGTTGCTGTCACATCGGTGGGTGCCAGCGTGGTCACCTGTGCCAATCTGGGCAGGTAAGTCACTTTTCCACCTATTGCCAAACAATTTGGGGTTGTTGTAGTTGATCTACCAAAAGAAAATGTTCCTGAATTGGTAGAAGCTCCCCATGCATATAGTCTGAATATAATAGTTTTAGAATTTGCATTTTGCAAATCAGAAATTTTGGATAAATCCACAGGTGCTTGAATATGCCCTGCATCATTTGAAGACAAGGTATTAAATGGTGCGACATCAACGAAAACATTTCCATCATAGCTATATTGCCAAATAAAATGACCCGGTCCATTTGTTGAACATCTGAGCGTAGCATCTAAGGTGGATAATGAAACTGAATACCCTGGTTTCGCCTGAATAGTAAATTCATAGTACTCACCCAATGAGATTGCTTCCGCTAATGTTGGAGAGCTGGTATTCCAATGGTCAGATGAAAAACCATTTGGTAAAGTCATTGCCCAAACGCCAGACCTGGAAAGTGTCGATATTTCAAGATTTGGATCATTGGTGGTTGCAGTGTAGGTGTCTTCATTACCAGCTGATGCGGGATCACCGAATTGCCATGCCACTACTTGAGACCAGGCCAATGCGGGACTCAGAAGAAGCATACAAGTAAGTACTAAAAGTGTTACCTTACTTTTAAATGTTGTAGCGTTTTGTTTCATAATTGTTTTATATAAATATTAATTTGTTTCTTTCATCTGATGCGAACTTTCATTCTTACTATTTTCGGTTATCAAAAAATAAAATGGAATTAAGAATTAGTGATTTTTTCAACGATGGTCGATCTCTAAATGATACATTAATTTTTACAAAAGAAAAATGATTAATCTGCCTCTAATAAAGGTCAAAACTCATGCGGATTTCAGGAAGTTTCAGACC
>CAIYOZ010000404.1 GCA_903927945.1 uncultured Bacteroidales bacterium
AACAAGAAAACAAATCAAGGAAGAACACAAAGGCTACTTGAGAGCACACGATGTTTTTGGCGACTATTGCCCCTATTTTTTTGTGTCATCATCCCCTTAAATATGTTCGCCCAAACAGCAGCTATTAGTGGAAAAGTTGTGGACAATAAAAATGAACCTCTTATAGGAGTCAGTGTTCTGGTAAAAGGCACAAAATCCGGAACAATCACTGATTATGATGGCAAATTTACGATCACTGCCACAAGCAAGGATGTATTGGTCATCAGTTATATTGGAATGAATTCGCAGGAAATACCGGTAGGAACTAATCGTAGCTTAAAGGTAGTGATGGAGGATAATTCTAAATCACTGGACGAAGTGGTCGTGGTGGGTTATGGATCGGTAAAGAGAAAAGATTTAACTACTGCAGTATCCACTGTTTCCACGAAAGATATTGACGAACGGCCTATCATTTCAGCCGCTGCCGCCATTCAGGGGAAAGCTGCCGGGGTTACGGTGGTTCAACCGAACGGAGAACCTGGTGCCGGAATGGTAGTAAGGGTTCGTGGAAATACATCCATTACAGCTAGTAATGATCCTTTGTATGTAGTGGACGGAGTGCCCATGAGTGAAATCAACTTCCTATCTCCCAACGATATTGAAAGTATGCAAATTCTGAAAGATGCATCTTCGGCAGCTATTTATGGATCAAGAGCGTCCAATGGGGTTGTGCTGATTACTACAAAGCTGGGAACCAAGGGAGAAGCAAAAATTTCATTTAATGCACACGCCGGAGTTACCCAGGTTGCCAAACAAATGCAATCGCTTAATACTTCACAATATACAGCGTTAATGAATGAACTTGGCGCTGTCACTTTGCCCAGTGGATTAACCGACCAGACCGATTGGTTTAAAGAAACCTACCGGACAGGGGTAACGCAAGATTATCAATTATCGATTTCAAATGCTTCAGATAAAATGAGATACTTTGTTTCGGGTGGTTATACTGACGAATCAGGAGTTATCCCCGTAGCTTACTATAAACGCTATAATTTGAGGGCCAACCTTGAAAACCAGATTCGTTCATGGTTCAAATTAAGTACCAATATGGCTTATTCCGATTATACAACCAATGGAATTATTTCCGGAACAGGTTCCAATCGTGCCGGCGTGATCTTATCGGTGATCAATACTCCAACGTATGCTACCATCTGGGATCCTGCAAATCCAAAGCAGTACAATGAAAATTTCTATGGAGCACAGGTTACTAATCCGGTAGAAAATATGTCCCGCACTGCAAATGATAAAACGAACAACAACCGATTTATAGGTAGTGTAAGCGGTGAGATTACTTTTTCACCCGATCTTAAATTTAAATCGACCAACTCCATGGATCGGGTTTACTATAATTATACTAATTTCCTGGATCCAACTTCTACAGCGTATGGTCGAAGCCTGTATGGTTCTGCTTATGATAATCGTTCCTTAAGTACGATCATGGTGCTTGATAATGTGTTGACATACGATAAAAAAATCAACAAACATAGTTTTAGCGTGATGGGTGGTACTTCTTTTACAGGCTCTACCTGGAATCAAAGTTATATGACAGCTACACACTTTGCAAATTCAGATATTCAAACACTGAATGCCGGAAATAAAATTGATCCGGGAAGTGGTACTTCGGCTTCTGATTGGTCTATCATGTCTTATTTGGGCCGTTTGACTTATAATTATGACAGTAAGTATTTGATGACTGCAAATTTCCGTGCAGATGGATCCTCAAAACTGAATCCAAATCACCGTTGGGGATATTTTCCTTCAGCTTCTGTTGCCTGGAGAATTTCTTCTGAGGAATTTATGAAAGGAATTGAATGGATGGACGATTTAAAATTAAGAGGTGGTTGGGGACAAACCGGTAACCAATCCGGAATTGGTGATTACTCCTATTTACAAATGTATAATATCAATAGAATCGATTGGTGGGTAACAGGCAACACGAATGCTGTTCCTGCAACTTCGGTTGCAAATATGCAAAACAGCGATTTGACCTGGGAGACCACATCCCAATCGAATATCGGTGTGGACTTAGCTATATTAAAAAACAGGATAAATTTATCAATTGATGCCTATTACAAGTATACAACTAATTTATTGTTGAATGTGCCATTACCTGCCACTGCACCGGTAGGTTCGCTTACCCGTAATGAAGGAGAAATGAGCAATAAAGGATTGGAATTTACTTTAAGTACAAAAAACTTAACCGGTAAATTCAAGTGGGAAACCGATTATAATATTTCATTCAATAAAAACCGTCTCGAGAAACTTACCTTGCAACAAGTCTACTATTTTGGACAAACTTCTATGGGTGAAAATATGGTGATCATGAAACCGGGATTACCGATAGGTGTGTTCTATGGCTATGTTTCAAAAGGAGTTGATCCGGAAACAGGTAATCTACTCTATCAGACTAAAAATGGAGAAAGCAGTTCACCGGCATTAAGTGATCGTACTGTAATAGGCGATCCGAATCCAAAGTTTACCTATGGAATGACAAATAACTTTTCATATCTTGGTTTTTCGTTGAATATATTCTTGCAAGGTACCTACGGAAATGATATCTACAATGTATCCAGGATGGAAACCGAGGGAATGTATGATGCTAAAAATCAGTCAATAGCTGTTCTAGATCGTTGGGAACGTCCGGGAATGGTGACTTATATGCCCAGAGCTACCATTGAAAAAACCAACTTGCTTTCCTCAACACGTTTTGTGGAGGATGGAAGTTATTTGAGAGTGAAAACACTTACATTATCATATAATATAGCAGGAAAAAAATTGAAAAGTATCGGTATTAGCCGCTTTCAACCTTATTTAACTGCACAAAACCTGTTAACCTTGACGAAATACAAAGGCTTTGATCCTGAGGTGAGTCAAAATGGAGGAGATCCTACCCAGCAAGGAATTGACTATGGTACTTATCCACAGTCAAAGAGTTATATTGTTGGAATTAATGTTGAATTTTAATTTAAAAACAAGATGAAAAATATACTAAAATTAGCTTATTTACTTGTTATTGTACTACTTGTTAGTTCCTGTGACTTGAGTCTTAAACCGGTTTCAGCTGTCTACTCCAATGGAGGAGTTGATAGTGCCGGGAATACAGTAAAATTCAAAAACCGGGCTGAAATGCTTAGTCAATATAACAACATGTACAATCAATTGATTGGAAATAATGGTGTGGAAGGATGGACAACGGACATGCTTATTTATTCGGATACTCATGCAGATAATTCCTATCGTGGAGCCACTGATGTGGAATTAACGCAATTGGAACAACAAAAACAAGACGGTATCAATAAAAATATCAATCGTGACTGGAATTATTATTTCTCCATCATAGCTGCTGCCAACAGTGTTATTTGTAATGTTGACTCTGTGCCTGATGCAACATTTACGCAGGCTGAAAGAAAACAATGGAAATCGGAAGGACTTATTCTGCGATCGATGATGTATTTTGATTTAGTACGTCTTTGGGGTGAAGTTCCTTTAATTACGGTTGAACCTCCTGCAATTACCGCTGCAAATATTACAAAGGTTTATCCGTTGTATTATCCACCCAGGGACTCCGTACAAAAAGTATATCGCCAGATTATCGGGGATTTAAATTTTGCACTTCAATCGGATGGTGCCCCCAATATTAATAATACCAATAAGTTTCTTTTCTCAAAAACAGTTGCTAATGCCTTATTAGCTAAAATTTATGCTGAAAAACCAGTGAGAGATTATGCCAAAGTTGTTCAGTATTGTGCTGCGGTGGAAAAAGATGTGACTTTGGTTCCTAATTATGGGGATTTGTTTGACATGAATGCATCGAATACCGATGTGAAATATAGAAATACCTCAGAATCTATCTTCGAAATCAATTTTGCAGGAGGAGGTAATTGGATGACCTGGATGTGTGGTAAAGATGTTTCTGATCCTAATAGTACATATGATTGGGCAAAATGGTTTACTCCTTCTCGTGATTTAATGGCTGCTTTTGATAATGCAGGGGATGTTGTCAGAAAGAATGAAACAATTATTACCGGAAATGTAACCTGGAGTAACGAGTATCCATCCATTGGCTATCCATTTATGTGGAAATACCGTTCAAAATTTACCAGTGTGATCAAACTCCGTTTAGCCGATATCCTTTTATTGAAAGCCGAAGCTTTGGTTGAACAAGGAAATGCAGCTGATGCCACTGTACTTGTCAATCGCATTCGTTCAAGGGCAAAACTTAACAGTCTGAGTACAGTGACTGCTGACGATGTCTTAAACGAAAGGCGTCTGGAACTGGCTTTTGAAGGACAACGCTGGTTTGATTTGGTGCGATCAGGAAAAGTTGTATTGGTGCTTAATTCATTGAATAGCCGTGATTCAGGTCGTTTGCCAATGGATCCGGTTACTGAGGCTAAAACATTACTTCCAATTCCTCAGCCTCAAATTGATAAAAACCCTTCCATGATTCAAAACCCGGGATATTAACCTTAAACAAGTGTTTCATTTTAAAAAGAATAAATCATGAAAAATATAATTAAATTCCTTTTATTGATATGTGTGTCATTAGCATATGTGGCATGTACCAACGAAGACATTATAGTTAAATATCCGGCTTCTACACCCAGAATTGATTCTGCGGTAGTTGCTGAAACTCAGATTACGTATGGTGATTCCATACACGTGAAATTTGCAGTTTCTGATAAAGTAGCTCCCTTGTCAACTCTATTAATACGGGTGGTGGTAAATAATGCTGTTATTAGTTCTGAAACGGTTCGTACCAAAGGGAATTCTTCCCGGTTATCCCGTATTTACAGTGTACCATTTGGAGCAAACTGCCCGGATAATGCGCCAATTAAAATTTACCTGACAGAGACAAATGTAAGTGGAATCGTCAAGGATTCAATCGTAAGCACTACGCTTGCTAAAAGACCTGTCATCGACAATTTATATGTCGTGCCCGATTTTGGATTAGGCACTTCCACTAAATTAACGTTGATAGATGCTGCCAATTACGTTTATAAGGCTACAGGATTACCTTATGCAAATACATTCACCTATAAGCTTGCCACTAAGTTAGATAAATTCAAACGTATTGACTGGACCGGAATGGTATTTGGTAAAGTAGGTACCGGTATTGGATTAATCGATCAAACCGGAGCATCGCTGACTGCTAATGATCAAACGCTGGTGAGCATTTCTGATTTTACTTTTGATGCTTTTAAATTCACCTCTATAGTTGGTGGTAAATTGCTCGAACCGGTGACCACACTCAATGTGAATACAGACTTGCCGGCAATCGTGCTATCCTCGACAAATTTCCAGGGGGGCAACATCTATTTCGGAGAAAATGTAGAAGTAACTTTCACAGGAATTACGACCGACCTGGCCAACAGTATTTCGCCTGATTATTTCAGGGTTACCGGGGCTAATACGGCAGTATTCCTTGGGAAAACAGGGCTCTATAAAGCTTATTTCCTGACAAGTGCGAATTATTTGTATATCGAGCCACAACCGGATGTTGTTTCCCCTAATGTGTTATGGATTTGCGGTGCCAATTTTGGACGTCCATCGTCTCCTTACACTACCACAAGTAGCTGGAACTGGAATAGTCCATTGGATTATGCACCTTGTCGTCTTATCTCAACCGGAGTTTATCAGGTGACTATTTATGCTAACAATACAATTGGAACCGATGGATTTGGTGCTTTCAACTTTAAGTTCTTCGATCAAAGAGGTTGGTCCGGAAATGCAGAGCTCGCTTCATCTTACACTGTTTCACTACCTTTAGTTGGCAGGACTGATGTGAATAATGTGGATAATGTGAGTGGTTCTACAACTGCGTTTGCAGGGGTCTATCAGATCACCTTGAATCAAAACGATAAAACCATTAAAGCCGTTAAGCTGAATTAACTTATTTAGAAGGAGAACCTTGGTTCTCCTTCTAAATAATAATTGTATTTTTGAATAAGAGATTTCAAAAAAAATACAATTTACACTTTATAATTCCAACACCATGTCTAAACAAAAGCTTTTTTTAACTGCCGCTTTTTTCATAAGTTTGTCTCTTTCGGCCTGCACGACCGAAAAGGATATTGTAACTCCGGTAACCCCGGCTGTTCAAAAAGATGTTGACCTATATGTGACAACGGCTAATAAGTCTATGTTGTTTGTTCCAATTCCATTAAGTTTCAATACGAAGCCCAATATGAATGTTGAAACAACCATCACTATGCAACCTGCTACCACTTTTCAGGTCATTGATGGATTTGGAGCAGCTATAACCGGTTCTACCTGTTATAATCTGCTTAAAATGAGTGCAGTCAACAGGGCAAAATTATTGAAGGAGACATTCGATCCCGCTACCGGCATGGGTTACAGTTATATCCGCATTTCGATTGGTTGTTCCGACTTCTCGATGGATGAATATACCTGTTGCGATACCCAGGGAATCGAAAACTTTGATATCCCGTTTTATGACAGGCGTGATTTATTACCTGTATTAAAGGAAATCCTGGCAATCAACCCCAACTTAAAAATTCTTGGCTCACCCTGGACGTGTCCACGTTGGATGAAAGTGAATAACCTGACAGACCTACAAGCCTATAATTCATGGACCAGCGGACAGTTGAACCGTGCTTTTTACCAGGATTATGCCACCTATTTTGTGAAGTATATTCAGGCCATGAAGACTGAAGGCATTACTATTGCCTCTGTTACCGTTCAGAACGAACCCTTGAATCGTGGCAATTCAGTATCATTGTATATGTCCTGGCAAGAACAGGCAGCCTTTGTGAAGAATGCACTGGGTCCTAAATTTGCAGCAGCGGGGTTAACGACCAAAATTCTGGTTTTCGATCATAACTACAATTATGATAACATTGCCGATCAGATGAATTATCCGGTTAAGATGTATGCCGATCCTGAAGTGGCAAAATACATTGATGGCGCTGCCTTCCACGCTTACGGAGGAGATAAAAGCGAATTGCTGAATGTTCATAATGCCTACCCTTCCAAGAACCTGTATTTTACCGAGATGTCTATTGGCACCTGGAATTACACTTTTGACGGTGACTTAATCTGGAGTATGCGTGAACTGGGTATTGGTTGTTTGAATAACTTCAGTAAATCGGTCATTGTCTGGAATTTTATGCTCGATGAAAAAGGTGCTCCCAATCGTCCGGGCGGATGTACCACCTGTTACGGGGCTGTCGATATCAGCAGCAGTGACTATGCCACCCTGGATAAGAAATCGCATTATTATGTGATCAGTCATTTGGCAAAATCTATTTCTACCGGAGCCACCCGTATTGGGACAACCGGTTATCAAACTTCCGGATTGTCATATACTGCAGTACTTAATACAGATGGAACCTACGGTATGGTCTTTTTGAATGAAAATACTACTTCTCTTAAACTGACACTTGAAGACGAGAATCACTCCTTTAATTATACGATTCCTGCACAAAGCATTGCTTCATGTCGGTGGAAGAAATAATCAGTTGCAATTCAATTCACTAATAATTTTTACTTAATAATTCTATTTTAATAATCAATTAATTTAATCTTTTTAAATTCACTCTTATGAAAAAAGTTTTTACGTTCGTGATTGCTCTTATGGGCATGTTCGCTGTGATGCAAAATGCATCTGCATTAGTTTATACTGTAACCGTTCCGGTAGGTACACAGGCCTGTTTTATTTCCGGGGATATGAATAGCTGGAGTAGCCCGTTGGTTAACAGAATGACTAAGGTTGATGCTACACATTTCACGTTAGATATTCCGACTGCAAAGTCGACAGATGGTTATAAGTATTATAGCGGTCCCGATTGGAAATATGAAGAAAGAGATGCAGCAGGTGTTGCATTAACTGCAAACAGAACCTATAACGCTGCCGATGTTGTTGCCAATTGGGCTGCTGTATATTTGACAACCTATGAAAAAGACGTTACTATTGACGTTTTGGTGCCTGCTACAACGGTTCAATGTTATATCATTGGTACGTTTAATAATTGGGCGAGCCCGGCTACAGCATTTCAAATGACTAAAAGTTCAACTACTGCTGATGGGATTGATTTTTCAATTAAAATTCATGTCCTGGATACTACCACCTTACAATTTAAATTCAGTGCAGGTCCAGCATGGTCATATGAACAAACCGCAACCGCCAATTTTGTTTATATGACAGATGGTAATGCTGTAGTAGTTACTGCTTTTGCTGGTATTTATGATCCTGCTAAAACAGGAACCCTAAATATCAAGGCTACAGTACCTGCTGCAACATCCGAAGTCTGGATCATGGGTGACTTTTTGGGTTGGGATATGACTAAAGCCGTAAAAGGTACCAAAAATGTAGATGGTACCTGGAGTTTCTCTATTCCAATGGTTATGTCAATCCAGTACAGATTATACAACCACAATGACTGGGCATATGCCGAAGTAGGTCAGGGTGCACTAACAACTGATTTGCCTAATCGTAGTGCCGTTTATCCTACCGATGCTAATTCTTCGATTACTGTGTATGCGTGGAAACAAGCTTTTACCGCAGTTAATACTGTAAATTCCGATAATTATAAAATTTATCCGATTGGAAAAACAATCGTAGTAGAAGGTGTGACTGCTCAGGTAGATATTATTGATTTAAGCGGAAGGAATGTTCAAAGTCAAAAACTTGTAGGTAACTTTACTTCAAAGGCATTGACTTCTGGATTGTATATTGTTCGCGTGGATGGTGCAACTAGAAAAGTTTCTGTAAATTAAGAAGCACTTACTAATTTATTCTTGTCATTTTTACCGAAACAGATGCATCATCTGTTTCGGTATTTTTTTTGCTTTTTTTATAACAGGTTGAGTTTCTAACGTAGTTAGATCAGTCTGATTATTCTATTGAATTACCCACTACCTACTGATAGCTACCTGCTATCAACTACCCTTTTCTCATTCCTGCCTTCGTGCTTAAACCGGCTTGTTTGAAAATCTAAACATTATCTTATAAATACGACGATATTACCTGGAAAACACCTATCTATATAAATAGGTATTGACTAGGTATTATATAGGTATTATGTAGGTATTGTATAGTTATTATCTCATGCCAGTTTAAGTTCAAAGGCATGAACTATTATTCATAAAAGGAGGAGAGAATCATAAGTAATAAAAACGGCATCCAAGTAATCAGGATTTAACTCGAAAGGTTGTATAACTAAAATTATACAGCTTTTTAGGAATGGGAAATAAGCGATTGATTAATTTCTCCGGAATGAACCGAGGCAATTTTCTTACTTTTATTCAAATGATGACTTTGCACTTGTCAGCAATTACAAAAATGAGTACTTTTGCAATGGAAACAGTAAATTTATTCCTGTTTAATTAATAAAAGGGCACAATACTCATTTTTTTTATGGAATATACCACCGTCATCAAACCCAAAAACAAGCTTTTTGAAGTTGATTTTAAAGAAATCTGGCAATACCGCGATTTGTTTACTATGTTTGTCAAGCGTGATATCATCACTCAATACAAACAAACCATCCTTGGACCGGCCTGGTTTTTTATTCAACCGGCGATCACCACCATTATGTATATGATTGTGTTCGGAGGAATAGCCGGAATTCCAACTGATGGACTGCCTCAACCGATGTTTTACCTGGCAGGCATTACTTGTTGGCAATACTTTGCAGATTGCCTGAATAAAACATCGTCCACCTTTACAACCAATCAGAATATATTCGGAAAAGTGTATTTTCCCCGAATGATCGTTCCATTATCGACTGTGGCGTCAGGACTTGTGAGAATGGGCATTCAGTTTCTGCTTTTTGCAGCAGTCTATGTGTATTATCTGATCCTGGGTGTTCATGTTGCTCCTAATATGTATATCTTGCTTTTACCATTTATTATTCTGGTGCTGGCAGGCTTGTCACTCGGTTTTGGAATTATCATATCCTCCATGACCACCAAGTACCGTGATTTGACCATCCTTTTTACCTTTGTAGTACAACTTTGGATGTATGCAACTCCAATTATCTATCCATTAAGCACCATGTCGCCGAAACGTCAATGGATCATGGCACTTAATCCGGTGACATCACTGGTTGAAACATTCAAATATGGCACCATGGGTACCGGTACTTTCAGCTGGGGTCAACTGGGATATAGTTTTGGATTTATGGTAGTACTGCTGGGCATTGGAATAGTGGTATTCAATAAGGTTCAACGTTCATTTATGGACACTGTGTAAGTAGTTTATAGTTAATAGTTTACAGTTTATAGTAGGTAGTAAATAGTTGGTAGTCGGTAGTGGGTAGTTGAGCATAACTCTTCAAACTTTTCAAACCCTTCAACTCTTCAACTTTCAAACTCTTAAACTTTTCAAACTCTCAAATCCTAAACTCTGATAACTGATTATGCGCTATTTATACGTTTTTGCCACCTTATTTTTTACCGTTTACGGTCAGATGATACTCAAATGGCGGATATTGAAGCTAAACTGGAGTATGCCTCATACCGGAATCTGGGATATGGTGGTTTCATATACGAAATTTCTATTGGATCCTTTTATATTCTCCGGTTTCTTGTCTGCCTTTGTAGCCTCTATCTGTTGGTCAATGGCTATGACAAAACTACAGATCACAGAAGCTTACCCGTTTATGAGCCTGGCACCGGCCATTGTATTCATATTGGGTATCTGGTTATTGGGTGAAACATTTACCATCGGTAAAGTACTAGGTCTTGTTTTAATAATTTTAGGTGTCATCGTTACTGTAAAGTATTGAAATGAAGAAATTAGCCATCATTGGTGCGAGTTATTTACAATTGCCACTGGTTCGCAGAGCAAAAGAAATGGGAATAGTAACCCATTGTTTCGCCTGGGAAGACGGTGCTATTTGTAAAGAGGTTGCCGACTTCTTTTATCCCATATCCATCCTTGAAAAAGAACAGATATTAGAAATCTGCCAACGGGTTTCAATTGATGGCATTACCACCATTGCTTCTGATGCGGCTGTTCCTACCGTTTGCTTTGTGGCAGGAAAAATGGGTTTAACAGGCAATGCCTATGAAGATGCGTTGGTAGCAACCGATAAGTACCGCATGCGGCAGCGTTTTGCCGATTATTCGGTCAACTCACCCAGGTTTGTCATTGCCAATGAAAATTACTCTGTGGATAACTTCAACTATCCACTCATTGTTAAGCCTACCGACCGCTCCGGAAGCCGCGGGGTAAAAAAGATAGAACATTCCGATGAATTGAGGGAAGCGGTAGCCCGTGCACAAAACGAATCGTTTACCCACCATGCCATCATCGAAGAATATATTTCAGGCTCGGAAGTAAGTGTCGAGAGCATCTCCTGGGAAGGAACACATTTTATACTGGCTATTACCGATAAGATCACTACCGAAGAACCTTATTTTGTGGAACTTGAACACCATCAACCGAGTATACTTTTCGCCGATGTTCAACAGCGCATAAAAACAGAAACATTGAAAGCACTTTCAGCCTTGCATATCAACTACGGTGCAAGTCATGCTGAATTTAAAATAACCGACGATGGCAAAGTTTTTGCTATCGAAGTAGGAGCCAGGATGGGCGGCGATTTTATTGGATCGCATCTGGTGAAACTCTCTACAGGTTACGATTTCGTGGAAGCAGTGATTGATATTGCCTTGGGACAATTTAAGGAACCTGAATTACCACAACATAAATCTTCAGGGGTATATTTTTTATGCAAGGAAACAGCACATTTGCTACCCATTATTCAAAATGCAGGCGATTACAATGAAATTGTAGAATCAGAAATTACAGATAATGAGCTACATGCCATTCAATGTAGTGCCGACCGGAGTGGATACTTTATTTATCAGGCTGAAAAACGATTTAAACTATGAACAATCCTCATTTATCGATTGTCACGACCTTATACCGTTCGGAACGGTTTTTAGATAAATTCGTGGCACAATGTCAGGAAGCATTGGCTGAAATTAAGTGCGACAACTACGAAATCATTTTTGTGAATGATGGTTCCCCGGATAATTCCCTGGAAAAGGTGTTGAAATTAAAAGAAACGAATAACAACATTGTAGCAGTTGACCTATCCCGTAATTTCGGGCATCATTATGCGATCATGGCCGGGTTAACCTGTTCAGCCGGTGAATTGGTTTTTCTGATTGACTGTGATCTGGAAGTTCCCCCTACTCAAATACCAACCTTCTATAACAAGTTTGTGGAGGAAAAGGAAGTGGATGTCGTATTTGGGATTCAGGAAACACGTAAGGGCTCCTTTATTGAGAGAACAGTAGGCGGTTTGTTCTATAACTTTTTTAACAGCCTGACCGATACCCGTATCCCTGAAAATTTACTGACCGAACGCTTGATGAGCCGCCGGTACGTTAATGAATTAATCACGATGGGGGATAAAAATATATTCATGGCCGGCATGATGCAATGGATCGGTTTTAAGCAAATACCTATCACCATTAAAAAAGGGCAACGGGAAGGTAAAAGTACGTATACCCTGGGGAAACGGATATCCTTGAGTATGCAGGCTATCACGTCTTTTTCGTCATACCCGTTGGTCATGCTTTTCAGGTTTGGCTTTTTTATCTCCACCATAAGTGTGATCACCGGTGGTTACTTTCTGATTAAAAAGCTGATATACCCTGAAATTGTCCTCTCAGGATTTACATTCTTAATCGTTGTACTGCTCTTTTCTACCGGAATTATTATTAGTTCGTTAGGGATACTGGGTATCTATATCGATAAACTCTTCAACCAGACAAAGAATAGGCAAACTTTCATTATCAAAGAAATTTATAAATAGATTAAATCGAAGGAATGATATGAATACTGATCACAAGAAAGTAGTCATTTTTGGAACAAGCGATTTTGCAAGTCAGGTAAGTTTCTATTTGAAGCAGGATTCTGATTTTGAGGTGGTGGCTTACACAGTGAATGCCGAATATAATCAATCTCAACTATTTTTAGGTTTACCGGTCGTCGATTTCGAGAAAGTACAGGATACATATCCACCTTCTGAATTTGCCATGTTTATTGCCATCGGGTATCATAAATTAAATGCCACCCGCACTACTAAATTCACTGAGGCAAAAGAAAAGGGCTATAAACTGATCAGTTATATCTGTTCCAGAAATTCCTATTGGAACGATCTGAAAATCGGTGAAAATTGTTTTATCATGGAAGGTAATATCTTTATGCAATCTGTCAGTATTGCCGATAATGTGATCATTGCCATTGGAAATAAGATCGGTCACGATTCAGTGATTGAGGAGAATTGTTTCCTGACATCAAATATCATGATGGGAGGTTTTTGTACGATCAAAAGAAATACCTTTATTGGATTGAGCACGGTGATCAGGGACAAGGTGACCATTCAAGAAAATAACATACTGGGAGCCGGAGCCATTATTTTGAAGAACACGAAGAAAGGAAGTTCATACCTGACAGTTTCAACTTCCTTGACTCCCGATCCTAACAATTATATCATGGATTTCATTTAATATGAGGAACAATATCTTGACTTAATACAAAACAAATAGCACCACATAGCACCACATAGTAAGAACACATAGTAATACATAGTCAAATATAATGTGTTTCCAGATCTTTAAAATAATAGATATCTTCAAATTCTAGAAACATTAAACAATGTGGACTATGTTACTATGTGAACTATGTGTATTTTATTGATTTTCTTAATTGCTTATATTAGAATTCAGATTTTTAAATTAAAACTTATACATATTTATGGAAGCAACAGATTTTATCAAGAATTTTGCAGCACAGTTCGACGATACAGATGCCTCAGAATTTAACCTGGAAACCCGTTTCAGGGAGCTGGATGAATGGTCATCACTGAATGCGCTGGCTATATTGAACATGATTGGTAAGAAATATGCAGTGTTTTTGAAGCCTGACGAAATGAAACCAACCAATACGGTGCAGGAATTATTCGATTTGGTACAGTCCAAACTTAGCTGATATGAATCCTTTTTCATTAGTTGGAAAAACCATTTTGGTCACCGGTGCTTCTTCGGGCATTGGAAAAGCAATTGCTGTGAGTTGTTCCCAACAGGGAGCCACCCTCATCATTACAGGGCGCAATGAAGCCAGGTTGTTAGAAACATTATTAATGCTGGAGGGGGAAGGTCATGAAATGATCTGTGCCGATCTGACAAAGATGGATGAACTGGAAAAGATGGTGGAAGGATTACCCAAGCTGGATGGCATAGTTTGCAATGCCGGATTAGCTAATCCATTGGTCCTTCAATTGACCGAAGCTGAAGATGTCGACAAGATTATGCAGATTAATGCACTTGCTCCGATACATTTGACACGAATCGTGTTGCAGCAAAAGAAATTGAATAAGGGAGCTTCCCTGGTGTATATTTCTTCTATCAATGGGAATAACTGTGCTTATATTGGGAGTACCATTTATGCAGCCTCCAAGAGTGCACTCACCGGATTTATGAAAGGTGTTGCCTTGGAACTGGCACCCCGCGGTATCCGTGCTAATTGCATAAATCCGGGTATGATAGAAACCGACCTGTTGAAGTCAGGTAGTATTGGTCAGGACGAGCTCGAAAAGGATCGTTTGAAGTATCCGCTTAAACGATATGGAAAACCCGAAGAAGTGGCCTATGCTGCGGTTTATTTGCTATCGGATGCCACACAATGGATCACGGGTAGCAGCCTGTTGATTGATGGGGG
Organism: uncultured Bacteroidales bacterium; assembly: GCA_903927945.1. GTDB lineage: Bacteria > Bacteroidota > Bacteroidia > Bacteroidales > Paludibacteraceae > Paludibacter. Next base: position 14,741 of record CAIYOZ010000404.1, read on the forward strand.
GTATACGTTGCAGTAATTGGTGGTTGGTGGATTAGTTAATTAGTTAATTGGTTGATTGGTTGATTGATTGATTGGTTAATTAGTTAATTGGTTGATTAAGTTGATTGAATCATGACTAACTAAATGCTCGATACTCGATGCTTTAAATAGTAAATAGTAAATGAATAAATAGTAAATTATTATGAAAGCATATATAAAAGCCATTTCGTATTATTTACCTGAAAAGGTAATCACAAACGAAGACCTGGTAAAGGAATTTCCTGAATGGACTGTGGAGAAGGTGGCCTCTAAAGTAGGAGTACACGAACGGCACATAGCTTCTGAAAATGAAACAGCTTCCGATATGGCTACCAGGGCTTCCGAAAAGCTTTTTGCCGAACACGGAATTGATCGCTCCACCATTGATTTTGTCTTGCTCTGCACCCAGAGTCCCGATTACTTTTTACCGACCTCCGCTTGTTTGATTCAAAACAGGTTGGGATTGTCCACTTCGTGTGGAGCCCTGGATTTTAATCTGGGATGCTCGGGATTTGTATACGGATTATCACTTGCCAAAGGACTGATAGCTGGTGGAATCGCTAAAAATGTATTGCTTCTTACCGCGGAAACCTACTCAAAACATATTCACCCGAAAGATAAAGGAAATCGTACTATTTTTGGTGATGCATCCGCTGCAACCCTGGTATCCACCGAAGGCTTTGCATCCATTGAAGATTTCACATTGGGAACGGATGGCCGTGGTGCCGAAAACCTGATTGTGCGCAAAGGTGGTCTTCGTCAACCGAAGGCATTAAATGATTTGTCGTTTGATGAATCGGGTAACCCGGATTCATCCGATCATTTGTACATGAATGGAGGAGAGATATTTAACTTTACTTCCGAGGCTGTACCGGTGCTCGTTGAACAGGTATTGGAAAAGAATCATTTATCAACGGATGATATCGGGTTATTCGTGTTTCATCAGGCTAATAAATATATGATGAATTACCTGCGAAAACTTATTGATATCGAACCCGAAAGATTCTACTTTTTCCTGGAGAATGTCGGTAATACAGTATCTTCCACCATTCCGATTGCTTTGTATGAAGCTCAAAAAGAGGGAAAGCTAAAAGGGAACGTTCTGATTGCCGGCTTTGGAGTGGGGTATTCATGGGGCGCTACGGTATTGAAAAGCAGTTTATAGTTTATAGTTTATAGTCGGTAGTTTATAGTTTATAGTCGGTAGTGGATAGTAAGTAGTTTATATGCAGTAGTTTGGGTTGATAGTTGCATTATTTCATCATTAATCCAATCATTAATCCAATCATTTCACTTATCACTTATCGTTTATCATTTTCACTTATCACTAATTTACATGCATATATCCGGAAAAAAGCAACCTGTCAATAAACGAAACAACACACAAATTTTCGTGAGTTTATTGCTGATTACTTCACCCTGGATTGTCTTGTTTGTTACAACCCGGCTACTATTCCATCATTCTGTCTTTAACTCCGTCCCTTGCTGGTCGGATGAATTATCATACTGGCATGAAGTACTTTCGTTCTCTCAAAAAGGTTTCAATTTTGGGTATTATACCATAAATGAAGTCTTGCCTCACTATTTATCTTTCGGTTCACACGGTTTTGGGACTGTTTCTATGTATGCCTTGTTTGCTAAGATTTTTGGCTGGAAAGCTTACTCCCTGGTGTTGGCCAATACGTTCATTCTTTCGGTTGCGTTTCTAGCGTTTACACTTCTCGTAAGAACATCCTCCCTGAACCTGGTTATTATTTTATTTTTTACCCTGACTTTCGCCCCGCTCGTTCTTTTCTCACCAACTTCTATGAGTGAGTTGTTGAATTTATCCCTCATGATTATTTACGTGGGAATCCTTCATCGTTATTTTAGAAATGAAGGAAAGAAATGGCTCATCTTATTTCTGATTTTTTGTACTGCTATTTCATTTATCCGGATCATCTACATTATTCTTTTTTTACCCGTTTTGTTTAAAAGAAAGAATGAGTTCAGGTTTGATAGTAAATTCTTATTTTCAGTTATTATTTGGATCACTTTCAGCGGAATCTTGTTTGTGATTAATAATTTGTTTGTATCACCCTATCCGGATTCCTTCCTGAGCGACCTGTTTAAAAGTCATGGATTTGTTAGCTTTATGAGTAATTTTACGATTCATTTTGTCCAAAACTTGTGGAACTTTATCAATCCGTTATCCGAAAACATGATTCAGGTTCTGCAACGTTATTTTGTCATTTTAGTGTGTTTGTATTCTTTGATTAAATCGAACCTGCTACAAACAAAACATAAAAAGTTAGAAATTGAGTATTTTATAGTATTTTTGATTTTGTTTTTGTTCCTGTTCATTACCATAGCTGCCTATGATGTGTTTGACTGGCGAGATTATAGGGTATTGGCACCTGTTTTGTACGGTTGCATGTTGTATCTACTCTTAATTCAGAGAGATAAAATCGTTTACAGCCTGATAGGGATGAATATACTTGGGATCGTATTTATGCTTATTTCACCGCAAGTGTTAGAATCATTCAATAACGGCAGATACGATAAACCAGTAAAGAACACTTTGTTGAGCGGCATTGAATATACAGATTATCCGAGGTCAGGATTCGAAAATACAATCGTGGTCAATCAATTTGATACAAATACAGTGATGAATATCCCGGCCGGAATTGGGATTAGTTTTTCGGAAATATTATCAGACACCTTAAAATCGAATTATGTATATTCGAAAAACAAACTTAAACTTACGACTTATAAACTGATCAACTCTAATACTTCAGGTTATTTGTACAGAAAGCTCAAATAATTAATCTAAAGTGGCTTATATAACCTTAAATACTGAATTGTGTTAATAAGTATAAAACCCAAAACCCAAATAAATTATACTTTGTCGATATCAGATACGTTGATAATCAAAGGAGTTGCCATTTGCTTCATGCTTTGGCATCATCTGTTTTATCAGTATTCAGAATACAGGGAATGGGTTCAAAATGCTGCTTTTTTGGGAAAAGTATGCATTGCCATGTTTGTATTTGTAAGTGCTTATGGTTTAACGATTCAATATGAAAAAATAGATATTCACAAGTTCCAGGTACCAGGTTTCAGGGATACGCTTAAATTTCAAGGGAAACGGTTGTTAAAGCTTTATATAAATTATTGGGTTGTTTTTATACTATTTGTACCGATAGGCGTTTATTTCTTTCATAGGAGTTTACAGGCTTCATATGGTGCAGATGCCAATTATTCAATGAACCTGGTTATTGATTTACTGGGTATGAAAGGTTTTCAATCCTACAACATTACCTGGTGGTTTTATCAGGTGATTATTATACTCTATTTGGCTTTTCCAATCTTGTATATCGCTCTAAAAAAATTAAACATATTCATATTATCACTGTTTTTTCTGATTTTAGTTTTTCCTTTCATTGTCGTACCCTTTGTACATCTTTGGCTTTTCCCTTTTGCACTTGGAATCAGTTGTGCATTGAAAAGAGAGAAGATTTCTTCATTCTTGAATCGTACGGATTGGAAGATACTGTTTCTCTGTAATTTGATTTTATTATTTTCAGTAGCTTATTTAAAGTTGGACGAATGGCTGTTTGGTGGGATAGGTATGGATGGTTTCTTTACATTAACCTTGATTTTCTTTATCATAACTACCCTTCGTCAAGTGAAAATAGTAACTCAACTGTTTCTGTTTTTAGGTAAACATTCAATGAATATCTTTATGATTCACACTTTTATATATAGTTATTTCTATTCCGGATTTATTTATTCTTTCAGGAATCCCGGATTAATATTCATTATTTTGTTAACAAGTTCACTAAGTATTTCAATCCTGATAGAGTATGGGAAGAAAATGCTTGGAATATATCGTTTGGAAACTAAAATCATTGATTTGTTTTTAACGACCAAATCAACTACAAACTATTAATTACCGCCTATTAACTACCCACTATAAACTATAAACTAAAAAAAATGATTCCTTTCAACAAACCATATCTCACCGGAAAAGAGGCACATTACATGTATGAAGCAGTATTCACAGGCAAATTATCCGGTAACGGCATGTTTACCCAACGTTGCCAGGCCTATTTTGAACAACGCTTTGGATTTAAAAAATGCCTGCTAACCACATCCTGCACCGATGCGCTCGAAATGGCTGCCATATTATGCGATATAAAGCCCGGAGACGAAGTGATCATACCTAGTTATACATTTGTATCAACTGCCCTGGCATTCGTGCGTCAGGGAGCTAAAATAGTTTTTGCCGATAGCCAGGCCAATCACCCGAACCTGGATGTCGATCGCATTGAAGCGCTAATTAATTCCAAAACCAAAGTGATTGTTCCTGTTCATTATGCAGGTATGGCCTGCGATATGGATCAGATTATGGCACTTGCTGCTAAGTATAATTTGCTGGTGGTAGAGGATGCAGCCCAGGCGATTGATTCTTATTATGTTCCCACTACCGGGGATGTTGAAGCAACCCCGAGACCATTGGGAAGTATTGGACACCTGTCAGCTTTCTCCTTTCATGAAACGAAGAACATTATTTCCGGTGAAGGTGGCATGCTGGCCATTAACGACGATCGCTTTATTCACCGTGCCGAGATCATTTGGGAGAAAGGGACCAATCGTGCAGAATTCTTCCGGGGTGAAGTCAATAAATACGGATGGGTGGATATAGGTTCTTCCTTTTTGCCTTCCGAAGTCATTGCCGCTTTCTTATGGGCGCAGGTGGAGCAACTGGATGTCATACAGGATAAACGAAAACAACATTGGAACCGGTATTATGAAGCCTTAAAACCACTTGCCGACAAGGGATATTTCAGTATACCGGCTATTCCTGATTATGCCACCAACAATGCTCACATGTTTTACCTGGTGTGTCCTTCCCTGGATGAACGTACAAAACTGATCAACACCTTAAAACAAAACGATATACTGGCTGTCTTCCATTACCTGAGTCTGCACAGCAGCCCTTACTATACCGATAAACACGATGGACGGGTATTGCCCAATTGCGATATGTTTACCGATTGCCTGGTCCGACTGCCGTTGTTTTATGAGCTAACTAATGAAAACCTGGATAAGATTATTGAAACTATTAAGTCAGTATATAGTATGTAGTCGGTAGTAAGTAGTAAGTAGTAAATAGTAGATAGTAAGTAGTAAAAGAAGTGGTGTAATAAGTTTACTTTACCCTCTATCCACACTACCGACTACCGACTCCCGACTCCCGACTCCCGACTCCCAACTACCAACTACCGACTATTAACTACCGACTATTAACTACAAACTAATTTCCATGCATAAAAACCGAATAATTCCGCCTATCCTCTTTTTGTTATTGTTTGCCGCCTATTATACTTTGTTAAAAGTAATACCGGCTGATTATAACGACATACACGATCATGCTGCGTTTGCCCGTCAAATGTGTACGGGAGAAATACCCTATACCGGGAATTTTTTGGTATACCTGTTGGTGAATGTATTCTCTTTTTTTAGTGCAAGTGTAACTCCTTCCGAAGTCAGTCTATGTGGTTTGCTGGCTTTCGCAGGTGTTTACCGTTTTTACCTGGCTCAACATGAAATAGCGGATGTGATGGAAAAGGATGTAAACTTACTCTCTAACTACTGGCACACTGCTTTCATTTCGCTCAGCATGTTGTTTGTATTTGCCATTCCTATTCCAAGCTTCTTTACGGATGATAAATACATGTATATTGGTAATTATGTACCGAATGTATGGCATAATTCCACCATCCTTTTTTTATTCCCTTTTGCCTTGTTGCTTTTTGACTTATCATTCCGGCAATTACAAGAATATAACAGCAAGAGGAACATTTGGATTCTTTTGTTGATTTTACTGAATCTGGTGATTAAACCAAGTTACTTTTTTGTGTTTATTATTGCCTATCCGATACTTTTATTGGTCAGGTACAAGTTTAATAAGGAATTCTGGATGAGTGTTTTGCCGTTGATCATTGGATTCTTCTTTTTGATGCTGGAGTACTGGGTGATCTACAAAACCCAGAAGCCATCCGGCAGTGAAAGTTCTTCGGTCATATTCATGCCTTTTTACCGAAATCCGGCCTTTGGTGATGCAGGCAAGATGCCCGTATTCGATGATTTAAGCATGATCCCTGTATCTATGTTTTTTTCACTACTTTTTCCGTTGCTTTATTCCCTCTTCAATTTACCCTTTGTTCTCAAAAGTCGGTTGTTCTGGTATACTTTCCTGTCTTTTATTATTTCGATCCTGATATTCTTCTTTATTTCCGAATCGGGTCCACGCGCATCGCACGGCAATTTCTACTGGCAAATCGTTATCTGCACCTGGTTCTGTTTCTTTGTCGCCTTGTTGGCCTTGCTCAAAGATTTTAAAACGACAGGTAAATCGTATAAGAATGTCTTTTTGGCTTCTGTGTTCTCAGTACATGTCCTTATGGGAATCATTTATTTTGTCAGGATACTGGTTACCGGGAGTTATTATTGATAAGTGATTGTTTGAAGAGTTTGAAGAGTTTGAAGAGTTTGAAGAGTTTGGAAAGTTTCGTGTTCCGTGTTCCGCGTTCCGTGTTCCGCGTTCCGTGTTCCGTGTTCCATGACAAGTGACTAATCAACAGTCAAATGATAGTTTCATTAATTAAGTAAGATTCGATTTTCTTGTTTTAATCACTAATCACTGATCACTAATCGTTAATCACTATTTTTACATTGACCAGAGTTCCGCTTTCATATCCGTTTCTTCGGACCAACGGTACTGCAACCGTACGATTTCATCAACAATATCCACAGGTAAGGGTTTGATGTCTTTCGTGGCATTCAGATATTCAGTCAGATTTTCCGGGTGAACCGTTGAACCAACCGTAGCCTGCACGTTCTCAAAACTAAATGCGAATCGTATACAGAATTCAGTCCAGTTCTCTATTCCCGAGCGCTCAAAGATAGGAGCTACTTCCACCGCCCTGTGTTGAAGGTATTCTTTCCAGGCGGCACCCGGCACGTCACGCAACCTATGGACCGGTCCACCCGCTACCGTACGAAGTGCAATCTGAACCTCATGTTGGTTATTCAACAATTCCCAGAGTTCATTACTCACAAAGCGTTGCAACGGATTTAAATAATAAATATAGCCATCCACAATGCCCTTGGGATAACCTCCGATTAAAGCCTGAAACGCAGTTCCCGATGTCCATGGAAATATTTCCAGTACAAAACGTTTGACCAGTCCTTCCTCTTTGATTTTTTGAAACTCCCGGTAACAATTTCCACCATTGGCAAATTCAAATGCCAAAGCACCGGTTCCAAGGCAGAGTTGCCCGATTTCCATGCTCTCTAGTCCCAGCGGCTCCAGGTTGTTGCGGATATCGTTTCTCAGCCCCGCAATCGTATCTCCGCCAATCTTTATGATCAGCTTGGGTACTTTCGTCCGTTCGGCATCAAAAGCCGCCCGTAACACCTGCTCAGCATCATTATATTGGTTGCTGGTATGAAACCAAACCCCCGACTCCATGGCTACCCGGGCCATCTGTACACGTTCAGCGAATGGAATGCGATCGTCACCCAAGCGGGTAGTACCATAAATATAGGGAGGCAGATCGGATAGGAGGGAAGGCATAATCTTTTTCGAAGGTATTTCCATATTGTTGGTAGTTGAAAAGTATTTAATTAATCCGTTTTTTTTTGAGCTTTAAGTGAATGCTGCACAGATAATCGGAATTATTCCGATTATCTGTGTGTAAATAGCTATTTAAAGTTGCATTCTTAAATAATCATTGTAATCATTTAATCATAGAAATCACCATTTAGACCTTATCTTACAAGCAGCATTTTTTATATTTTTTACCACTGCCGCATGGACAAGGGTCATTTCTGCCTACTTTTAACTTCTCAACCGGAGCCGGTATTATTTCATCTTCATCATTGTAGCTTGTTTTCTTATCAACTTTCGGTAAGTCTGCAACATCTTCAGTTGTATCCTTATAATAACTCCACTTATCAAGGTAATATTGGTAACGATCGATGCTGTTTTCAAATATAGTTTTTTTTCTGTCAATTTCGGGTTCCTTCACAATCTCAATCATGCAATCGCTTAAACTGCCTGTAATTCCAGTGAAAACCAAACCGTGATTGAATAATTCGGTAATTTGATCCGTTAATTCACGGGCCTGTATATCTGTTAAATCGCTTACCAGAAAAGCAATCCATTCTGAATCAATAATCGTTTCATCATCTTCCCGTTCAAGAATCTCATCAATAACACTTTTATACCAGTCAATAACTTCTGTCCGCCGTTGAGGTTCGTGGAGGGCTATTTGCATCAATACTCCTGAAATCATTGTGCGCGAATAAAGATAGCGGTTAGGCTCGAAGACAAAACCTTTCAGTTTATCCAATTTATCACTGCCCAACTGATATACAATCTCACAGAAATCATCAGTCAGGTAATCACTTAGCCACGTTTCAATGTAATTTACGTCTTGTCTGAGTATATCAAAAATTACGTCCAGGCTGCTATCGTCTTTCAAATCGGCGAGCAACGACAGACCATGTATAAAGAATTCGTGTGTTTTCGGACTCCAATCCATATCATCCGTAAACACTTTGTGGCGTGCTATACTATCATACAACATCTTGTGTAAATCGGAAATTAGTGATTCATGTGGAAGGAGCAATATCTGATGAATGATTTCCTGATCAATATTCAGGTCGTTTTGATAAAGCTCTTGTATCAACTCATTTTCAAACACAGGAGCTTCGGTGGTCTCTTCAACTACTTTTAAAGGGATATGTTCAACGGTGAAGGAATCCATTTCCTCATCATCATAGACCTTTAAGCCTTTATTGAGATTTAAAAGCATTAATTGCTTCCGAAACTCAAACATGTTTAATGCTAAATCAAATTCAGTATTTAATTTCTCAATCATATCCAATCGTTTTTGAGCTTCTTTTTCTTTATCAGCCCCAATAAAGTAATGGAATGCCGTTTCATAGAAACCAAGCACTTCACTATGATGAAATTCCTCACGATCAGGATAAGTGACTTTCAACTCCATGGCTTCACCCAGAATTTCAGGAACTTTTTCGTACTCCTTATTTGCAATGGCTATATTCGCCAAATGTAGTTTTCCATACAGATATTTCGGGTGCAAGCTCAAAAGCCGGCAATTTACTTCGTTGGCCATAAAATGGTTCCCCTGCATGTCATAAAGCTTAGACAATAACGTCTTAAACTGAGGAATAAAAGGATATTTCCTGATCAAATCATTCAATTCCTTGATGGCACTGTTTTTCTTCTTTTTTACCTTTACGGACATTTCAGCTAATATATCTGCTATCCCTGGAGTAATTCCGTAAAGTTGATGGATTACTTCGGTTGATGCGCTTATTTTGCAACCTGAAATGATGATGTCTTCGTTCGTTGTCATAAATTCTAAACTATGATTTATTTGTTTACTTTGATAATTTTGTTCAATATATCGCTTTCGTGCATTCTCTCTAAAGTTATTTCAGGCTTCAATCAAATCCTTAATATAATATGTCCGCCCCGGATTGCGAAAACACTTATCCAGCGATTGGTAGCGAATTTCAGCGTGTTTATTGGTAGCCATGGACAGATATTCTTACATTAGATTTTATCCCTGCAAAACTACTCATTATAGTTGAAGTTATCCATATTCCTGTTAATTATTTTATTCTTAAACTCTCGTATTCCCATTGCTAAGTTGAACCATTATCTATTATGCAAGTTCAATACCCATTCGGTGCTGGTTCTATGCCCAGTCGCTACTGATTTTAGGATAACCCATAGATAACCCAAGGATAACCCAAGGATAACCCAGGTATAACCCATACTTATATAGATATGGATTATCCCTGGATTATAGTTGGATTATTCCTGATTATAGTTTCTTTTTACCTAAAACAGGCATAGAGAAGGATAAGGGAAGGATAAGAGTCGGTAGTCAGCAGTCGATAGTTCTGGGGTGGCTTCATAAAAGTGTTATTTTTAGTGAGAGCATGAATTTAAGTCATACTCTCACTTGAGATATCTCAATCTATTTCTAATATAATTTTCCCGTTCACTCCACCGTGAGCTACCAAATCCTGTGCCTGGGCAGCTTGTTCCAATTTGATCACTTTAGATATGGCAGGTTTAATTTTACCTTGTTCTATCAATTTTATACCATATTCCAATTTTTCATGAGATGACATGGATGATACAAATTGAGCTGTCACGTTGAATTTCTCTGCTAATTCAGCGGGTGGTGGCATGACTATACTTAATAGTTTGCCGCCTTTTTTTAGTACCTCAAAAGATTTTAACTGTGTTTCTCCCCCTACCAGATCAGCGACTATATCCATATCTTTTACTAGGGTGGTGAAATCCTGAGTTTTATAATCTATCACTTCATCGGCTCCTAATTCTTTAATCCTGTCTACACCTATTCCCGATGCTGTGCCAATAACATAGGCCCCCAGTGCTTTTGCCATTTGCACCATAATACTTCCCACGGCACCCGAAGCTCCATGAATTAAAACCTTTTGTCCTTGCTTCAATTGCCCGGCTTCAACTAAAACAGCATACGAAGTAGCCAATGGGATGGCCAACGAAGCGGCTTCATCGAACGTAATATTACCTGGTTTTAATGCCACCTGGTCTTCGTTAGTGACCACATATTCAGCATAAGAACCTGAGGAGGAAGTGGCAAAAACTTCATCCCCCACTTTAATACGGGTAACTTTACTCCCCACTGCTTCTACAATGCCCGATTCGTCCAATCCGGGAATAAATGGTAATTGAACAGGCATCATTTTTTGCAGATTTCCCGAACGAATTTTCATATCGAATGGGTTTATGGTGGTGGCTTTTACGAGTATCAATACTTCATTGTCTTTCACACCGGGTTTATCTACCTGTTTCAGTTCCAAAACATCTGAATTACCAAAGGATTTATACATCATTGCTTTCATAATAATGTTTTTTAGATTGTTTGTGGATTGATTTTATTATTTTGGAAGCCAAAGCAGGTAAGAGGTTCATCCGTCATAATGATTTTTTGACTTCCTGCTAGAAAACAATTCGAAATAGATTAAGTTTATAAGGTAGAAATGATTTTTCAACTGTTTCACATTCTAATGATAAATCGGTAATGTCTTGCTTGTTTTATCACGTCACCATATAGGGTGGAGTATTTAAAATGATTTTACTTAAACATTAAGCATGAATAAAAATAATATAATAGGGTATATTTAAACTTTAACGTTGATTATTGTGTTATATAAATAAAAACAGATATATTTGCGTGACTTAAAAAGAACGTGTTGGAAATGTTCAAGCTACAAAAGAAGAAGTACAAAGGTTTTTAGATGATTTTCATTTAAAAACCAGCATCTTTAACATTGTATTTTGGGATACGAGAGACAAAAACTTTCAATCGATCTTAAAACTGGAAATCAGTTCATTCAGGCGTGAAGAAATTATTAAAACACTACAGGTTGAGGATTACTCAGAAGGACCGTTGCAGGATACTCTGCATCATTCGTCGGAAATGTGGGTGTTTGGCAAGATAGAGAAAAAGAAAGAGATCTATATTAAAATTTCGATGGGGTTCCCCAATTCCAGTACTATTTGTATCTCTTTTCATACAGCAGAAAGAAAAATGAACTTTCCTTTCAAAAAAACAAAAAAATGATCAGTCCATTTACAGGAGGAGAAGTTATTCTCATCAAGAAACCCAGAGAACATGATTTCAGGGGTTCAAAATTTGATATAGTCCATCATTATTATCAATGTGTCGATACGGGTGAAACCTTTACCGATACAAGGTTGGATGAGTTGAATTTGAATCAGGTCTATAATCATTACCGTGAAAAGGAGGGTATTCCGTTTCCGGATGAAATCAGTGCATACCGAAAGCAATATGATTTACCGGCAACCAAAATGTCGCAGATATTAGGTTTTGGGGTGAACATGTATGCCCGGTATGAGTCGGGTGAAATACCCAATGTGTCGAACGGAAGGATGATCAATATCTGCAAAGATGCGGATGTTTTTAAAACCTATTTCTTACAAAGTACTTCCCAACAGTTCGTTGATAAAGAAAAAGAATCCATATTAAAAAAGATAGAAAAAGCAGTTGAACTAAAACGAGAAAGGCTGGATTTTGAATTTGAGAAATATGCAGCGCTAGGCAATACCCAAAGAGGCATTTATACGGGTTTTGTAGCTCCGAATTTAAATAAGGCAAGAGCCATGGTGGTTTATTTTGCCCGATTATGCCAACCCTTTACCACCAAAATGAATAAACTACTGTTTTATGCGGATTTCCTGAATTACAAACGAACCGGTTATTCTATCAGTGGGATGACGTATCAGGCGATTCCTCGAGGCCCTGTGCCACAAAGATATGATGGTCTATACGGGAATGTTTCGGATATTGTAGAACGAAAAGATGAGTTTTTTCCAAATGATGTGGCCGGTGAAAGATTGACCACAAAACAGGAGTTTAATGTTTCACTTTTTAATGAGGAGGAACTTAAGACGTTAGAAGCGATAGCCGATCGGTTTAAAATGACCCCGACGAAAGATATAGTTTCCATCAGTCACAATGAACCAGCTTGGTTGGAAAATGAAAAAACACGGAATCTTATTTCGTATAAATATGCATTTGACTTGAAAGCATTAAACTAATGGAAGATAATAACAATAAAAAAATCCCCGATACACATTTGTACCGGGGAGATATTTTTTAATTCTGAGACTAATGTTTATCTCATAACTTGTTTGTATAGATGCTTATTGTTGATCTCTTCCATAATATAGTTGAGGTTCGCCCATTACACCTGATTTCTGCATTAATTTCTTTCTTGCCGGGTTAGTCATTGCAGCTTTTGCCTGTTTCAGATCGGTAATTTTGAAAACCAGGTATACCAAATGAGGATCATCGAGACCCTGTGCCAATACACCATCCTGCAAACCATCTTTAGCCCTCATGGCAGCACCTTCTCCATCAAAAACCTTAATCCAGGAATCATAGTCTTTTACCTTAATGGTTACTTCGGCATAATCTCCAGGCTTTTGTATAGCCTCGCTCATGCGCAGTACCTTAATAAACAGAATGCTGGGTGCAGACGTAACACCAGCTTTTTGCATAACATCTTTTAAATCAGGGTTTGTAGTAAATGCTTTTGCTTTTTGTACATCGTCAATCATAAAAGGCATTTCTACATCATTTGGGTTTTCAAGGCCCCGAGCTACACCAATTAGATGTAAACCGGCTGCATTTCTGTTGGTACTATCGGCATCAAATAATGGTTTCCACAAATCGTAGTCGGCTACAGTGTGCCTAATAACTACAACGTTAAAAGGTAAAGACATTTTTTCAGGCGGAGCATTTTCTTTTGTAACAGTTTGTTCAGTTGTTTGAGCATCCATTTTGGTTGCATTGCCTGTGTTTTGTGTATTTCCAGCAAAAGGTAACATGGCTAAGCACAACGCTAATGCCAATTGAGTTGTTATTAGTTTTTTCATTTGTTGTAAATTTAATTATCCTTGCTTACTCTTTTCGGTTTTCAGCTTCCCCGTATTTAAACTGTCAAAGTATAGTTGGTTGTAAAGTTTAAATTTTAATTTAGTGTCAGAGCATTCGATGTGTCACTATTGAATACCTGATTCTTGTAGTTTTTTAGGGATAAGAATAATTTATAAGCATAACTGTTTTAATTAGTTCGTCTAACAGTTATTGTAGTAATAAAGTTCTGATATAAAGGTTTTTTTCAATTGATATTGATAGGAAATTATATTTAGTTTTTTAAAATTTCATAGAAGCTAAGATGATCCTATAAATAGGATTCTGAAAATAGAATATCGCAGTAGTGATTATGAACAAAAAACTCCCCGAAACCAACGTACCGGGGAGTTTTCTATTCTAAAAACCCCTTTAGGGGCAGAGGGTTATTTCGCCATTTCAATAGCTACAGCTACCTGTACAGTGGCACCCACCATAGGGTTATTACCCATTCCAATGAATCCCATCATTTCCACATGAGCGGGAACAGAAGAAGATCCTGCAAACTGAGCATCTCCATGCATACGTCCCATGGTGTCGGTCATACCGTAAGAAGCAGGACCTGCACCCATGTTATCAGGGTGAAGGGTGCGTCCGGTACCACCACCTGAAGCCACTGAGAAGTATTTTTTGCCTTGTTCCAGGCATTCCTTTTTGTAGGTTCCAGCCACAGGGTGTTGGAAACGGGTTGGATTGGTTGAGTTACCGGTGATCGATACATCCACCCCTTCGGAAGCCATGATAGCCACACCTTCGCGTACATCATCGGCACCGTAGCATTTTACTGCTGCACGGGGACCATCGGAATAGGCTTTGGTACGAACTACTTTCAATTCGCTGGTATAGTAATCGAACTCAGTCTGTACATACGTAAATCCGTTGATACGGGAAATGATCATGGCAGCATCTTTGCCCAATCCGTTCAAGATCACGCGTAAAGGTTCGTTGCGTACTTTGTTTGCTGATAAAGCAATACCAATAGCACCCTCGGCAGCAGCGAATGATTCGTGACCTGCCAGGAAGGCAAAACATTTGGTTTCATTGCGAAGCAACATAGCAGCCAGGTTGCCATGGCCCAAGCCTACCTTGCGGTCTTCGGCTACTGAACCGGGGATACAGAATGCCTGTAGTCCGATACCAATAGCTTCGGCAGCTTCGGCAGCATTCTTAGCTCCTTTTTTGATCGCGATTGCTGCACCTACTACGTAAGCCCATTTAGCATTTTCAAAAGCGATATTTTGGATGGATTCACAAATTTTATAGGGGTCGATGCCTTTAGCATCACAAATAGCCTTAGCTTCGTCGATATCCTGGATACCGTATGTATTTAGGGCCGCATTGACTTTGCCGATACGACGGTCATAACTTTCAAATAACATATATTTTTGGTGTTAAGTTAGATGGATAATTAATTAACTGATTAGACTATTCCTGACGTGGGTCAATATATTTTGCTGCATTTGCAAAACGACCATAAGTACTGGTAGATTTTTTCAATGCTTCGTTAGCATCAACTCCTTTTTTTACCAGATCTAACATAGGTCCTACGCGTACGAATTCGTACCCGCAAGCTTCACCGTCTTCGTCTAATGCCATGCGGCTGATATAACCTTCGGCTAATTCCAGATAACGAACACCTTTTTTGTTTGTGCTGAATGTAGTTCCCACTTGTGAGCGTAAACCCTTGCCTAAATCTTCCAGTCCGGCACCGATAGGTAATCCGCCTTCCGAGAAAGCCGATTGTGTGCGACCGTACACGATTTGAAGAAATAATTCACGCATGGCAACATTGATAGCATCACACACCAGGTCGGTATTCAATGCTTCCAGGATAGTCTTTCCTGTCAGGATTTCAGCAGCCATGGCAGCTGAGTGGGTCATGCCTGAACAACCGATGGTTTCCACCAAGGCTTCTTCAATAATACCTTCTTTCACGTTCAATGTCAGTTTACAGGCGCCTTGTTGAGGAGCACACCAACCAATACCATGAGTCAATCCTGAAATGTCTTTAATTTCTTTTGATTTTACCCATCTACCTTCTTCGGGTATGGGCGCAGGTCCATGATTAGGCCCTTTTTTTACAACACACATGTGTTCTACTTCGTGCGAATAAATCATACTTTGCTTAATTTATTAATATAATGTTTGTACTGAAATTTCGGGGATTGAATTTGAGCGCAAAAGTACACATATTTCGCGGTTTAACAATGCAAATGATTCAATAAAGTAGGGAGAGAACTGAACTTTTTTCGGTATATATTGTTAAGGTTAAAAAGGGTTTGTAAAGATATTTTCAAGTTTACCATTAAAAGAGGAAATATGCTGAATTTTCATAGAATTACGAGTGTCAACGATCCGTATTTCTCTAATCTGTTCAATCTTTACACGCTGGCATTTCCATCCACAGAACGAAGGACTTGGGCGGGTTTTGAATTCGAGTTGAATTATGAGAAAAAGTTTTGCGCCAATGCGTTGGTTCAATACGATACGTTCGTGGGTTTGTTTAATTACTGGACCTTTGACAAGTTTTATTATATTGAACATGTGGCAATTACTCCCAAACTGCGAAATATGGGCAATGGAAGTGAAGCCATGAATATATTTATGGAGCAGATTAATTTGCCTATCGTGGTAGAAGTAGAAATGCCGAATAATATTGCAGCCAGTCGACGTATACTTTTTTATGAAAGGCTAGGTTTTTCGATCATGTCGCATAATTATGCTCAGCCTCCATATGAAGGAAACGGGTTCTTAATGCCTGAATTAATCATGTCGAATGATATTCATTTTGCGAATACTCATTTTGAAAAGATTAAAGAAACGTTATACCACAAAGTGTATCATTACGAATTTTCGAGGGATGCGAATATAGTTATTGATGAACAAGCAAATTAAAGAGTGCTTTTCAATTAATGTTCTGAATTAAAACAACAATCACATAGTCCCACATAGCAAAATAGTCCCACATAGTTCCATAGTAAAGATAAGATCTGAATTCTACTCGAGTCATAGTTAGTTTAAAGAATTAACAAACTTTGCTTTGTTCGTTTACTGAACTATGTGATTCTATGCGATTTTCTATGTGATACTATGTGTAGAATCTTCTTTGTATACGAACTAAGTGAGCCTACTCCGATAAGAATCTCCAGGCAAGCCAGACTAGTCCACCCATACCTGTTTCAAGGGCTTTTTCATCAATTTGAAAAGTAGGACTGTGCAATCCTCCAGTTTCTGAATTTATTTCGCCTTTTACTCCAAAGCGGTAGAATGAGCACGGATACTTCTGGGTGAAGAATCCGAAGTCCTCGGAAGTCATGCGCATTTCAAGATTCCTTATGTTCTCCGGTCCAACCCATTCGGTAGCATACCGTCGGGCTTTAGCAGTTACTTCGTCATTGTTTACCACACAAGGATAACCCTCGGGAATATTAATTTCAGCTGTACACCCGTAGGCAGTACAGGTATCATAGATAATCCTGCGGATATGTTTTTTTGCCTCAGCACGCCACTCCTCATTTACGGTGCGGAAAGTTCCTGCAAGTTGAACAACACCGGGAATCACATTTGTGGCTCCATCCGCTATGAGTTTGCCAAAGGTAAGAACCATGGGAGTTAGGGGGTGGCAAAGGCGGCTCCTTACCTGTTGGAGCGATACAATGACTTGCGAGGCACACAATACAGTGTCGTTGATTAAATGGGGCAAGGCACCATGGCCACCTCTGCCGTATATTTTTACATGAATTTCATCGGCGGAAGCCATAATCATTCCAGGGAGAAAAGCCAGGGTGCCTGTTGGAAAATCGACTGATACGTGTTGTGCCAAAATGATCTCAGGCTCTAGATCCTTAAACAAGCCATCTTCAAGCATTAAACGAGCAC
>CAIYOZ010000405.1 GCA_903927945.1 uncultured Bacteroidales bacterium
AAAATAAAACTAATATGATTTTGTATTTCAAAACTAATATGTATATTTGTGCCGTTAAACAGAACAGCAAAGAATATCGTATCACAAAAAAAATTAGTAGAATGATACAGCACATATCCAGATGCAGAAGTATCATTGCAGCAATGGTATAAGACTGCAAATGCTGCCAAATGGAAATGTTTTGCAGATATAAAAAAAGACTTTAACAGTGTAGATAGCGTAGGAAACCAACGATACGTATTTAATATAAAAGGAAATAATTATAGGGTGGTGGTAGTCATTCAATTTGTACACCAATACATTTATATCCGATTTGTAGGCACACATGCCCAATACGATAAAATAGACTGTAGAACAATATAATTTAATTTACACACTATGGAAACGAAGATAACAGAAGCTGTTTACGAAACAGCTCTTGCCCGAATAGAAGAACTCATACCCTTTGTGACGGATAGCACACCAGGAACCGATCATCGGGCTATAGAATTAATAATTATGTCGGACATTGTGATTGAATATGAGAAAATCCATTTTCCTGTAGGAATGCCAACATTGGCAGATGTAATACGACTAAGATTAGAAGAAGAAGAAATGACACAACGTGCTTTTGCACGTAAAATTGGTGTTTCACCCTCTCGTGTCAGCGAATACCTAACTGGTAAAAGCGAACCAACGCTTAAAATCGCACGTGCTATAAGCCAATTACTTAACATTGAACCATCCATAGTACTTGGTGTATAGCCGGTAGTCATTAGTTAGTAGTCTATAGTCGGTAGTCGGTAATTTGCAATCAGCTAGTAGGTAGTCAGAAGCAGGTAGTCATCTTATTAACAATCAACTAATTAATCAATCAACCAATTAACTAATCAACCAATCAACTTAATCAACCAATTAACTCAATTAACTAATTAACCAATCACCAATTAACCAATCTGAATATCCTTGGGCAGTAAGATGGAGAAGGTGGTGCCTTCGTTCAGGGTGGTGATGTAGGTAATGGTACCGCCGGATAGTTCGATGATATTCTTGGCAATGGCCAGGCCCAGGCCCATACCGTTTGATTTGGTGGTGAAGTTTGGCATGAATAGTTTATTCTGAATATCATGGGCAATTCCAATGCCATTGTCAGTGATTTCAATGACAACCTGTTGGTCGGTTTCAGAGAGCTTTATGAGTACCTCACCCGATTTCTCATCGGGAATAGCCTGCACGGCATTCTTGAGCAGGTTATTGAACACCTGGACCAACTGTTCGGGGTCGGCGTAGGCAAAGACTTCTTTTTCCAATCCCAGGTACTCGATATGAATGTGGTCGAAATTGTTCATAAACAGTTGAGCCACGGAGAACAGGCGGGCAGCAACATCCACTTTCTCGAAACTGGCCTCGGGCATGCGGGCAAAGTTGGAGAAGGTGCCGGCAATGCGGGACAGGTTATCGATTTGCTCGACCAACATGGCAGTTGACTTCTCAAAGTAATCGTCGAACTGCTCATCATTTAGCTTCTTGGTACGACGCAACTGCTGGATGCTCAGCTTCATGGGAGTGAGCGGATTGTTTATCTCGTGAGCCACTTGCCGGGCCATAGACTTCCAGGCAGATTCACGTTCGGACTTAGCCAGCAGTTTAGCACTCTGTTCCAACTCATCAATGGTACGGTTATACTGAATGACCAATTGACCAATCTCGTCATTCTGGTTATATTCTATCTTTTCATTCCTACTCCCCAGGCGCATTTCCTTCAACTTGTTTTCCAGCATGCTGAGGGGCTCGGAGAGCTTCTTGCCAATAAAGAGACTCAGCAGAATGGTCAGGACCACGATGATGAGGTAAATTTGAATGATCACGGCCAGGAAACTTTCAATTTCATTTCGTAATTCATCCTGGCTAAAGAACTGCGGTATGGCGATAAACCCGATTTGCAGGAAATCACCGTTATTGAAATCGGTATAGCCTGTAAGGTACTTCAACTGCCCGATATGTTCGTACTGGTTTATATTGGTAACTGCAGCAAAGAATGGAGTCGGTGCAATTCGATTGCTGATGAGGTTTTTATTAAAGATGATCGGTTGTGAGCTTCCCAGCAACACCCCGTCGTTATCGTACACATGGATGTCGGTATGGTAAATATACGACAGGTCCTGCAGGTCGAAGTTCAATGCCTGGGTATTCACGGCATTCAGGTTTTGATTCCAATAGTACATATCCTGCAAAGCCTTTTGAATGTAGCTCTTTTTGTTTTCAAGATTCACAATCTGTTCTTCCTGATATTTCTGTTGAATGTAATTCACCGAGGCATAAAATATCCCGAAGAAACTTATGATCAGCAGGGCAATGAAGGCATACTGGAATTTGGCAGTCAACCCCAGGCGATAGATTTCCTTGCGTGTCAGGATCAAATAGCCCCACACAAAAAGGCTGCTGATCGAAAAGAAAGCAATGAATACATACAGGAAATAAAGGCAGTACGCCATCTCGTCATGCGATTGCTGTTCGGTAATCACAAAATAGGTAGTAGGATTGGGCGAATAGACGTAATGGGTATGACCCTTCTGAACAAAGGAAAAATAATTCGTGTTATGCCTGGGGATCCATCGTATATCCTGGGAGTATTCTAAGTTACCGGATACATAGACCAGTTTCTTCTTTTCATATTTTGCAATGGCAATGTTCAGTTTTGAAGGAAGATCGGGTGACGAAGGAATCAGCAAGTTGGGAAAACTGTAACTCTTGAAGTTCCTGCGGGGATAAAATTCCATGAAAAAGAACAGCGAATCGGAAAGTTTTTCCTTCGACTGGAATACGCCTATGTAGGATATATTATTTTCGTTGGCCGGGATACTGTAAAAATGGGTATTCTTCAGTTGGGTACCCACACCTGTATAGTATTGATTATATTCGTTATACAGATCGGAATGGACAGAAGCCACATTGAGCCGCATATCATATTTATTCCAGAATCCCCTGAGGTATTTCTTGTCCAGGTAATCATTAGCAAAAGTGACAGAATCGCGCTTTGTTACCAACCGGTTTACTTTATGGTCGTTCCTTATTTTTACATCCAGGTCTTCCAGCAAAATATCGGCCATGCGGTCGTTCTCGGTATTCCCGTTGACTGCCAGGTTTTGGGAAAGGACTTTGAATTTCTCAAATTGTTTCGTTTGGTTGATCATGTACGAATTCCACACCACAAAAATGGTAAATACTAACACCCAACAGGCCAGATGTCCATACATATTCTTGTATTTCGGAAAAATAAAAGGCGTATAGAATGCCGCACTAAGAAATATAAACGAGACACTAACCCGTATCGAATCATCGGGAGAAATCATTTTGAAAATGAAAAACATCACGATCGACGAAATGAATTCAATGGAGAAAGTGAATCGAAGTAACTGATTCTTTTTGAACCAGGCATGCGTCTTAAAGAATAGCAGTGCAAGGCCTAATCCCCACATCAACATAATGAAATGACACCAGATACCGATAGCCGTGAAGTCCTTAAACATCAGGATGCTCAGCTGGATGCTTGAATCGTAATAAAGACAATGCAGCAGGTAGAATACAAAAAGGTAATAGAACACGTAGACCAGATGAATTAAAATCCGGTAGGTCATGGTTTCGAACAGGTCGATATCCGTGTAGACATAAAACAGATAAATGGTGGAGATGAAATAACCGCTCACCACCGTGAGATGAACAATGGATGCCATTACCGGGTTGGAGGCATATTGAAACGAAGTAAACACCTTATTCAAAAATAGCAATGAGGGTACCTTGAAGTATAGGGCAAGTCCCACCAGAACCGCCACAGAAGCAGCTATGATTAAAAAGGTGTACAGATTGATGGTTTTCTTCTGAATCAGGACAGGCGTGCGGGCATAGAGGATAAAGAAAATTAAAAAAGCCAGGGCATAGGCTATCATGGCGCTGTCGGCATACTTATCACTGAACACTGAAGTTTTAGGTGCAGCCAAGGTAAACAGGTATCTACCCGATTCACTGAAGACAGCCAGTTTATCATTTTTATGTCCTTTGAGCACCTGCACTTGTTTATCCAGGTCAAAGCCTGTGGCGAACCGGTTGTTCAGTTCATCATTCTCATAAGGATAGTTATCTTTTATAACCATCAGCGCCAGGTATTTCCGGCCATCCAACAGCATGAGGCGACTGACACAATAGGCATTGGGTATCTGAACAAAGTGCCAGCTGGTGGTATCGGTCAGGGAAATACTGCTAATATCACGCTGATTGTCCGACCAAAAAGTAAGTTTATCATGATCGATCACATAAAAAGACAGGTCGTTCTTTGGAAAGGGGAAACGAATCAATGAATCCACCGGGGAATGCATGATGAGTTCATGCATCTTTAAGATGGTTTCATCACTCTGCTTCTCTTTAAGTTGCAGTTCCTGCTGGAATTTGCCAATGGGAACAACATGATTCGGCGAGTCCTGGTAGAAATAGCCGCATAACAATCCTACGGCTATGCTTATCAACATGGCCAAGAGTAAGAAATTGGTGGTAAATGAATTATTACTGATAAACTTATTGTTTTTTACTTCCATTCGTTGATGAATTCAATTCAATTTATTCATGATGATACGGTTCGCCTTTCAAAATAGTCATGGCACGATAGAGTTGCTCCACAAATATCAGACGAATCATTTGATGAGAAAAAGTCATGGTAGATAGTGATATCTTATTATTAGCCCGTTGATACACCCTTTCAGAAAAACCATAGGGACCTCCTACTACAAAAATCATGCGTTTATGAGACGCCATGATTTTTTTTGAAATATATTCAGAAAATGCAACCGATGTAAACTGTTTACCCCGCTCGTCCAACAAAACCACTTTATCATTAACCTCTACCTGCTTCAGGATTAAATCAGCCTCCTTTTCAAGTTGTTCGGTAACCGACAGGCTCTTGGTATTCTTTAATTCGGGAATCACCACGAGCTCAAACGGTATGTAAAATTTCAGCCGGTTTTGATATTCCTCCTGCAACTTTATTAAGTGGGCATTCGTTGTCTTTCCGACTGTCAGGAGAATTATTTTCATTGTTGGTTGGATGATTGGTTGATTGGTTGATTGGTTAATTGGATAATTGGTTGATTGGTTGATTGGTTGATTAAGTTAATTGGTTAAACAGATCAACAGATCAACAGATCAACAGTTAATTGGTTAATTGGTTAATTGGTTAATTGGTTGATTGGTTGATTGGTTGATTGGTTGATTAAGTTAATTAGTTCAACGGTTCAACAATTCAACAATTCAACAGTTCAACAATTTAACGCTTCAACAATTCAACAATTCAGTTGTTCATAAAAAAAACAGCTAAATTACGATTGCAATAAATTAATTAATGTACTTTTGTAGACTGATTTCGTAATCATCTGCAAATATGGCGTTTTTTGACGAGAAATCATTTCGATAAAAGGATGTTTTTGCAAAATAAACGATTTATCTATGAAAACAACTAAATTATTTTTGCTCTGTGCCTGTATCTTTTGTTTGCTTCCCACGTTGAAGTCACAATCCCTGGAAGTGCCAGCTGAAATTTTAAATGCATTGAATAGCGGTGATGCCGGTCAGTTGAACAACTATTTAAACACCAATGTGGAGTTGTTTATTGAAAACAAGAATGATGTGTTCAGTAAATCACAATCCTCACAAATTATTACTGATTTTTTCAGGAAAAACCATGTCACTGGTTTTCAATTATTACATAAAGGGAACAAGGATGCAGCCAGTTTTGTGATTGGCACGCTGAAGACTTCATCCGGGACTTTCCGTTTATATATTTTGACACGTAAAAATGAAATACAACAACTCCGAATTGAACCTTCCAATGACTAATGATTTCAAGCAATTAATATCCCTGTGGTTTGCCGAAGATATCGGCGATGGCGACCACACAACCCTTTCCTGTATTCCTGCAGAGGCAACCGGCAAATCACAATTAATCATCAAAGAAAACGGCGTACTGGCCGGCGTTGAAGTGGCTCGCGAGATATTCCATGCCTTCGACCCCGAACTTGTTATGACTGTGTTTATCAACGATGGCACTGAAGTAAAAATGGGGGACATCGCTTTTGAAGTGGAAGGTAAAATCCAGTCATTGCTCCAGACAGAACGCCTGATGCTGAACATTATGCAGCGCATGAGCGGAGTGGCATCACGCACCCGCGAATACGTCAAGGCCCTTGAAGGAACCCATACCCGTGTGCTGGATACCCGTAAGACTACCCCGGGACTTCGTTTATTAGAAAAAGAAGCTGTAAAAATTGGTGGAGGTGTGAACCATCGCATCGGACTTTACGACATGATATTGCTGAAAGATAACCACGTGGATTTTGCAGGTGGCATTGAAAGTGCAATCCACAGAACAAAAGCGTACTTAAAAGAAAAGAATAAGGACCTGAAAATAGAAATTGAAGTCCGCAACTTTGATGAACTATCCCGTGTTATGGCAGTCGGAGGAGTGGACAGGATCATGCTGGACAACTTTACGCCCGAAAACACCCGCAAGGCAGTGGAAATGATTGGTGATAAATATGAAACGGAGTCGTCTGGTGGTATTACTTTTAATACCCTGAAAGACTATGCCGATTGTGGAGTGGATTATATTTCAGTCGGTGCACTGACTCATTCGGTAAAGAGCCTGGATATGAGCTTTAAGGCGGTGTAGTTAATTGGTTGACTGGTTAATTGGTTAATTAGAGTCTGTTTATTTAGTAATAAATAATCAAAAGTATTTGGTTATATAGTTTAAATATAGTAACTTAGCTAAAAATTACAACTATATGAGACTCCGCAATGAATTAAAGCTCCGTTTTGATACCCCTATTTGGGTTTTATATCCTGAATTAGCCCTTTTTGATGTACTGTTGGATAAAAACCCTCATTTCGTAAAATTAGTGAGCAAAGATGTTTTATTTGAGTTAACAGATAGTTCTTTGGGGCGTCAGGATTCTCCAACTGTAGAGCAAGTGTTGAGAGCTGCAATTTACAAAGAGATTAAACGGTTAACATATAGAGAGTTACAAGCTGACATGTTGGATTCAAAAATCTGCAATAGATTTTTGAAACTTGAAGAAAATCAAGGCTATAGCTATTCTGTTATGCAGAAATATATATCTAAAATAAAAGAAGAATCTATTAGATCTATCATTATAGAAATCAATAATATTGCTATTTCAGAAGGTATAGAACAGGTTGACAAAATAAGTACTGATACTACCAACATAGAGACCAATGTTCATTATCCAACCAA
>CAIYOZ010000406.1 GCA_903927945.1 uncultured Bacteroidales bacterium
TAACTATTAACTATTAACTATTAACTATCTGATATCCCTCACGATTGCTTCCACTGTTTTATCAAAAAGCGTGTTGTAGTCATATTCCGTGATCGCAATAGGAGAATGAATAGTGAGTTTCATGCGATTGCCTATACCCAGGGGAAATCCACCATCCCGTATGATTTTCCAAGAATTGTTCACAGTCACCGGAACAACCAATGCGTTGGGCGCATACTTACACAAGATCTTTAATCCACTCGGGGCAAAACTTCCCGGTTTCCCATCCCTCGAGCGGGTCCCTTCGGGAAAAATAACTGCCGATCTATGGGTAGCTTCTATGTACTCCCCAAGCTTTTTTAAGGCTGGTAGCGCTTGCCGGGGATCTTTCCGGTCGATCAGTACCGACCCACCATGATTTAAGTTGTAGGATATGCTGGGAATCCCTTTTCCCAACTCAACTTTACTTACGAACTTCGGGTGGTGTTTCCTCAAAAACCAAATGATTCCGATAATGTCATACAATCCCTGATGATTTGAGACAAAAATCAACGGTTTTCCTTCCGGTAAATCCACATTATTTTCTATTTCTGCATTGGAGAATACCACAAACAGGATTCCCAGTAACAAGAAATTCATCACATCCACACTTCTTTTATGTGCAGTATATCCGAATATATTAAAACAAATATATTGAATCGGATGAAACACACAGATTATCAATAAGAACAGAAAATAGGTAAGTATTGAAAGTGGATAAGAGATTATTTTTTTCATCTGTAAATATTTAGTTTTTTAGCCGGATGGTGCTATCCCTGTTTCGTTGTAAATACATCTTATCCGGAATTTTCTACAAAAATAGTAAAATTTATATTTTCATCTCCTATACTATTCTTTAATTTCTTTTTCTACATATTCCGGAGTATATTTTCTGGAGAGGATAATGCCTTCATTTCTTTTGTAACTTGTAAATGTAGTTATTACTTATACAATAGGCAAAATCATTTGTGACGAAATCAATACTCCCAAACCAAAAATGTTTTAAGAAATCAGATTTTATCCATTTATTTCCGCCATCAGTGGTGGTATATACTGTTGATCCAATGAATGATGGAAAATCACCTCCGGTATAAGCGATACTATCCCGTATCATAATTCCTTCAGCAGATGAGCAAAAATGAAAATCTTCATTTGGTGAATATGGAGTCCTAAAACCCGGAAAAGATTGGCTTATTTCAATCCAGTTATTACCACCATTTGATGTCTTGTACTTTTTTTCGCGTAAATTCAAAAAGCCAAGATTCTCATTCAGAAAATAGAATCCATCAATAGAGTTCATGGAACTTGGCGGAGTTTTAATAATACTCCATGTTTTTCCACGATCAACACTTTTCAGGATCGTCTGATTTTTACCGTTCGCGTAACAAATTGCACCCAGATAAAACAAATGGTTCACCGAAGGGTCTAATTCGACAGCACTTGTTTCCCAACTTATTCCGCCGTTATCAGTGGTGACAATGTACGAACCTGAATTTGTCCAATTGAGTGCAATGCCATGCGTTTCATCAAAGAATTTCATGGATAGCAAATGATAGGCTGTAGGATAGATTTGTTTTGTCCAGTGGTTCCCACCATCAATTGTTTTGAACAATATACCGTAAAAATCACCATTCAGGATATTCCAGGTCCCATAAATATACCCTGTCGAAGCATTGATAAACGACATGCTACTTGTCATCACTCCTGTGGAATCAATATTTGAAATCTTCCACGATTGTATTGAATCTGTCGTTTTTAGTAGATAACCATTCGATCCCAGAATATATCCTGTTTTTGAATCTATAAAATCTACATCAGTTAGGGAAATCCAGTTGTAACTAAAATGTATGGAATCAATTCCCCAATTTTTTATCGGGTAGTTTGTGATGTTTGATATTCCGGGTTCATTAATTATGCAACCCGATAGAAGCAATGTCATTGCTAAAATCACACTGATAAGGATTCTCTGTTTCATAAGAGTGGTATTGATGTTTTTTCAACTTATAGAGTATCTCTGTAAGATGCAATTAAGAGTCGAAACGTTGCACAAATACCACGAATTTGAAGATTTTCTGTGACTTTTTGTCTTTTAAACTCGTTTATTTAGAATTCGCAATATTGTAAATTCCAAACAAATCATAAGGCTTTTTACTGAACTGATCATTAAATAAAAATACTGTAAGGAAGATATAGGTGATAAACCCAATAACGATAAGTTTTTGAACCTTTGATGTCTTTTGGATATCCTGTTTCTGCTTCACCTCACAAATTTCACCCGGGCAGTATTGGGCTTTTTCTTTGTATATCAACCCATAAAATTTACATCCCAGACAAATACCAAAAGCCGATTCAAAGAATAAAAATATTAAGCAAATCAGGCATATTATTCCTGTTATCGGACTAAATGCATTGACTACCACTAGGAAAATGAACATGATACCCGACAAAACAATTCCAATGATCCATGCAAACTTTTTTGGTGCTGCACCCACGTACTCAGGGGTTTGTTTACCGACAATCAAACGACCGATGATCAATGTAGGTGAGAATTTCGGATTAATAAAGATTCGTATACTAAAATCAGTCAGAAATAAAGTAATGACATACTTTATCATCACAAAATTTTGTTTGAATAGCACTAACATCAATGAAATAAATACGAATAGAAAAAGTATTCCCGCCGAAGCCCTTATTTCACGTTCGTTTAAAACAGGAATATCATAACCTTCTACGGTTTCTCCAAATTTCAAAACTTTATTCATTTTTGTTTTTTTAGTTCATGTATACTTGATTGTTTAATTCAACTTCTCATCGCTAAATCCGCTATAGCGGGCTTAAGCAAAACCGGCTAAAGTATTATCGAATCTTGGAAAAAGTCAATATTTCAGTCTTTCCAATGCTATCCACATAGAAGTTCCCAATTTTAAATTGGTTCATGATCAAATCCAGTTTAAAATAGTAATTTATCCTTTTGCTATTGCCACTAAGCTGATTGATGAGTGCAATGCTATCATTCTTTAATTCATAAAGATAAGGTCCCGAATGTATTTTTGGTAGTAAATATCCATTTACAACTTCCTTTCCCCTGTTTAAAACAAAACCTTTCGATGAATTCTCAAACACCATGGTATCAGTCTTATGAGTCGCTTCAATCCAGACACCTGAAAGTTGTGATTGTTCAACATTATGACTGCAACTTGTTGAAATCACAACTACGAACCTGATAAATAAAAGCTTTTTCATTTTACAGGGATTATTAGAATTCATTATTATTTTTGAGTAAGCCAGATACCCTGACTCCATGAAAAACGGTAAACGTTATTCAGGCATCAACAATAAACTATAAACTATAAACTACCGACTATAAACTATAAACTACCTCTCACTTCACCCTTCCCCCGCAAACCAACGTTTTCCTGTAATAATCCTCTTCCAGGTCGCTCACCATGACGCCTTTATAGGTGGAGGCATGCAGGAATTTATGATCTTTCAGGTAGATTCCTACATGGTTGATATAGCTGTTCGATTTCGGTTTGGTACTTGTGTTAAAGAAAACCAGGTCACCTTCCTTAAGCCTATTCTTGCTGATTCTTTCGCAGTTCTTATTCAGCATGGCTGCTGAATTCCTTTCCAGGGTTTTATGGTACACGGTCTTATACAGGGTGTGCACCAGAAAAGAGCAGTCAGTCCCCTTTCGGGAAGTACCACCATCCACATGAGGGACATGCATCCACGAAGCCGCTTCCCGATATAGTGCAAAATTATCTTTCCGGTCTTTCTTCAGCCCCAGCTTGTCATAGACCTCGTTGTGCTCTTTTCTTTCAAGGTGCTGCGTGGTGCTGCAACTGAAAAATCCCAACACCATACCCCAAAGAAGGATACAACGCAAGGAATTCATCTTTTTTGCCGGCATGCTCATGCTCATCTTACTTTCCATGTTTCCAGTATATCTTGTTCTGATATGGGTGATCCGTCAGGTTTGTGACAGCCTTCGAATAACAGCCGGTATTGTTTTGCCAGTTGTGCGTTGTACATCCATTTCCCTGGGATAAAATAAAGCTTTTTATCCGCACAGTATTTCTCCAGATAATTGGTCTTATTGTCTTTTTCAGGCATATTGTGGCTAAACACCATTTTACAACTGTCGAGTAGCTTGGATAAACCGGTTGCTTCCAGGAAATCAGGGTTTGACGATACAGGTGTAGCATCTACCACCAGGTTGTACGGGCCATCGAAGTCTGCTATGTGCTCCAGGCCTAATTGTTTTTTCTTCTCCTGCACTCGCTTTTGATCCCGGCCTGTCATAGAGACATCGATACCAAGTTCTTGTAGTACATGATACGCCACGCCTGATACGCCACCGTTTCCATAAATCACTGCCGTATGAATCTCCAGTCCCGAGGCTTCAATACCTTTGGTCAGAGCCGTTTTTAGTCCGATGGCATCCGAATTATATCCGTAGAGTCTTCCTTCGTTGTTCACAATGGTATTGACAGCCTGTGTTTTCAGTGCCAGGGGTTCAACTTGATCCAGAAAAGGAATAATGGTTGATTTCAAACCCCCTCTTCCGGTAACAGCTGCACCCCGTGCAATGGGCGACCTGACTAAGGCAGCATATCCTTCGGGAGTCACCGGTTCAGCAATGGTGAAATACACCAGGTTCAATCCAAGTTGCTGTATCGCTTCATTGTGTCTTGATATGGAAGACTCGCTTCCTGAAGTAGAGAAAATGAATTTAGTCTGTATGTTCAGGCTCACGCTGCATCCGGGTTGTTGAGTTGTCATACTGAGTGTTCTGTAAATAGTTGTTATTATCCACCTCCACCGTCGTTTGCAACGAGGTTTTTCAATTTATTTATAGTCTTGGTCACATCTCGACCAGAAAGGGTAAATGAAGCTATCTGAAAAGTCAAAATAATTCGGTGTTCACTTTCAATCCTTAACGCTTATCTAACTAAAAGAACCATTATAATCTTATGTTTAAAATGTCTATCCCCTAACGGGGAAATTGTTTGAAGGCTGAGCATTTTTCTATTGATATTTATCTCCTTACGGAGAAAAGAATTGAGTTGATTTAATTCAACTGTTTTTTCAATTTTCCCGTAGGGAATTAATGTCCATAGAAAGTATCAACATTCTCCGCATATTTCCCGTAGGGAATTAATGTCCATAGAAATTATTAACATTCTTCCCATATTCCCCGCAAGGGATGAACATGTTGATTTATTAGATTAGATTTTTTAGTCCAGTATTTCTAAATTTATATTCTACCGACTTCATAGCTCTCGCAGATGTTGCAGATTCTCGCATTTGCAACGCAGTTCAAAATCAAATCGTTCTCTTTGATCGTGCCTACCAGACCAACATGTTAACCGGTTAGTTCTTCCATCGAATACTTTTTCATTTTTTCTTCTCTCAATACCATCACATTCTTGATTAGAATCTTTCCAAATGTAATTATTATTTCCTTATGAGAAAACAAATATCTACTTTTTCTGATTTTATTTTCAATGGAAATGGAATCTTTCCGGGTGAAACCTATTTGAAATCAGCTCAATGAAGCATTATTTTATAATCCGTCCATGTTTCCGAAGCATTGCATCTTGCTCCCCACAAATAAAAATGAATATAGAGTTTAATATTCTTAGTCAACGTTGGAATGCCGTTGAATTTAATACATTATGCTAAATTTATTATTGGGACTCGCGATTTTCATATCGCGAATATTAAAATTAATTACAGGGAACGCAATATGGAAATCGCCTGTCCCGAAATGGAAATTGTATAGATTGCTAACTGATGATTAATTGAAGGTGAAACTGATTTCATACGATTGCCGGAATGGTATCCTGGTGACATAAAAGGATACTAATTTTTCTAAGTTGAAATAAAACATCTTATTCACAACAAGAAATCCTTTGTCAAAATAAAAATCATTGGTGCGGGGCACTATTTGACTTTGATGTGTTCCTACCGTAATACCCAGCACAACGTACTTTCTCAGTAATGAGTCAACCTGTGCTTCAACCGGCAGGATGTATTTCGTTTCCTGTTGGCTATATGCCAGTGAAGAAAGTGTAACTAAAAAAAGAAAGATTACAATTTTTTTCATGGTGAATTATTATAAAGTGAATTTATGAGCTTCAGTAAGAATGATAAAGACTACGTTCTCTGAAATCATACTAATTTATTGGAATTTAAATCCGTATTAATCCGCTAAATCTGCATTTATCCGCGTTCTAATCTTAGCCTAATTTTCAATTTATAAATAGTACATTATTTTGTTTCGCTTACTTATATTTTTTATTTGAAAAACACTCAATAATTACACAAAATACCCGTCTTGCTGATAGTAAACGCACAACCGACCGAATTACCATATAATTTTCCAAAATCAGCAGCCACAGATACTCCACATTGGATGTTCGATAATTTTGGAAATTGTTTATTCACTTGCAGCAACATAGATGTATTTTGAATCTTTTCAGGATAAGGATCACTGTAAGTACCGTAATTATTACTGAATGAAGTCAGGAATTTGTACTGATAACCCAGTACATCCCCTTCAATGCCAAAATGATGTACCTGTACGCGATTATTAGCAATGGAAACTGCTCCGTTCTTATTATACAATGGTGAAGAAATAAAGGGTGTTCCTATTGTCCTGGAGAAATAAGTCCAGCCGTTTTGATAAATACCATTATTAAAATAACTATCTGCTCCTCCATAAATCAAACCATCTTTATCATGATAAGGACCTGACTGATCGGTCGTTTCCAGAAATTCATAGAGGATACCCTTTACAAACGGAAATTTGGCATTTCGAATAGACATTCCCCATAGGCCGTCCGCCCTGTTCATGGAATAAAACATGACTTTGACAGGTCCATCTTCTGAAAGATTTTGCCAGTATCCGCTTATTCTAAAGTCGGAAATATCGACATCCAGTTTCATCGATTGCGATATGATATGATTCCCGAGTGCATTTAATTGATCATTCATGGTAGAATTTTTTCCACCTGCTTCCACAAAGAATATTGCTTTAAATGCAGCTAAATCTGCCGGTTGTTGACCAAAACCGGGAACAATACCACCCCACTGTGCCACATGATCCAGCCCATATTGAAAATGGACAGGCAGCTTTCCTCCAATCTTAACATAAAGATATTTATGATGAAGATAAAGATTCCTGGCATAGATATTATCCGTAAACCATCCATGTGCGATAGCGCCTTTAATTTCTAAGAGACCAAAAGTGTATGGGACGACGGTAAAATGTTCAATTCCTACAGTAATTTTTGGCATAGGCCTGGCATTCTTAGAAAACAGGAATCCTCCACATGACAAAGTAGAGTCTTGATTACCGAATTGTTCCTCCCGTGCTCCAACAATCAAATCGAAAACAGAAAGTCGCGCTTTTGCATAGACTTCATGAAAATAAGTTGTTGTGGTTTTATCATCAGTTTGGAGCAATAAGTTGACTTTGAAACCATAATCGAATAATCGTGTTTTCATACCAAAATCCTTGCTTAATCCTACCCATACATCAGCACTGGTGTTAGAAGACGAAATCTTGCCATATTGATTGCTTTGAATCCAGAATGGAGAATAAGCTCCCGAAGAAACTACTCCTAATGTACCGATATCATACCTTATCGTATCATTTTGAGCCACTGCCAGTATTGGAAGTGACAAAAGTAAGAATATGACAATTGATTTTAGAGTAGACATGATTAGTAGGCAGTTAGTAGTCAGTAGTTTTTATCTTGGATCTTTGTTGTATTATTCGTTATTGATTCTCAGTGTTTAACGTCGTGAATTTTGTTTACTTACTACCGACTTCTTACTACCGACTACGAACTTATTTCTCATTTCTCACTCTTCATTCCTGAATTATGGTTTAAAGCTCCAAAAATCATTCATCATCTGTGTATCATTCTCCCCCTGCCCGACATACCCCACTCCATTAATCGTGAAAGCAATGGCATTCTCACGTGCTCCCGACGGGATATTTCCCCTGTCATACCACACATTCCTCACAGCATCATATTCTAGTATATCTGCAAACAAATGCCCTCCTGTCTGATTTCCCCCAAAATGCCTGCCCGTTGAAACAAAAAACCGGTTATTAATGGACAACGATATTGCATTTTCGCGTCCATTATCAGGCATCGCTTTTAATTGCTTCCAACTATCCGAAGCAGGGAAATACTCCCACCAATCATTATCATTATACGTATCGAATCCGGTACCGAAGAAGATATGTTCACTATTTGCACAGATGACGGCACCAAATCTGTTTATTCCCGGGAAATCTTTTAACCTGCTCCAGGTGTCTTTCGCTGGATCATATTTCCAAAACTCATTTGTAAAACTATGTTCATTAAATCCTTCTCCTACATAAATAAAATCATTGAACACAAAACTAACGCAAGCGTCAGTTGCAGTGCTTGGAAAACTATCTTTTTGCAACCAATTATCGGTAACAGGGTCATACATCCAAAAATCTTTTAAGTTACCGCCTGTATAAACTCCATAGTCAATATCATAACCCAGTCCTACATAAGCCTTGCCATTAACAACAGCAGCCATTGCTTTTACTCGGGCTTTTCCGGGGAAAGCTGCTTTTTCCGACCAACTATCTAAATCAGGATCATACATCCAACAATCATTTAAAGCCCCACTCCTGGTTGCCGTTCTACCTAATGCCACATAGCCTTTACCGTCCACTACAAAGGTCACAGCAGAAGCTCTGCCTGTTCCTGGAATTGCAGTTTTTTTTTCAAATGTTATGGAAGGATACGGAGAATCAGCAGGATCGTTACAACTCATAAATAGAATTATAATCGAAAGAAAGAGGATTACTTTTGGGCATTGAACAGAAAAATTCATATTGAAATTGAATTTTGAAATCGATTGTGTATCATACAATAAAAGTCGTTTAGTTACGTAATTTGATTAAATGCTCCTTTGTGCAACTTAGTGTTTTTGTGGCTTAGTGGCTATTATTATCTTGCCACAAAAAAATCAGGGAACAAAGTCTCATAAAGAAATACGCTAAAAGGGTAAATCCGATTTCAGGATATTTTTTAACTCATCAGCCTTCAACTTCAACCATTGCCATATTGGTCGATGATACCCATTCTTTTTGAAAAGTTCAAATTTTCTAATCAGATTTACTTCGTTGTAACATCACTTTCCCTTTTTCTGAAATTACATATCGTTGATTTTTACTAGTTGGTGTTTCTGAAATTGTCATTTGAATTAATCCTTGTGCAATATAAGGCAATATATGATGCTTGAAATTCTTCGTTTGTAACGAAATTCCTAACATTTCCATTATTTCTTTTTTACTTCTGGAAATTCTACAAAAAAGCAATATTCTGCTCATTTCAGATATTTCTTGGTTACTTTCTTGGTTACTTTCTTGGTTACTTTCTTGGTTACTTTCTTGGTTACTTTCTTGGTTACTTTCTTGGTTACTTTCTTGGTTACCTTCGTATCTGA
>CAIYOZ010000407.1 GCA_903927945.1 uncultured Bacteroidales bacterium
ATAAATAAAACTTTCAACTAATCATCTTAACCAGTTTAGATCGGTATAAATTTGACTTTTAGTTGTCTTCTAACAAAATCTCCTATCTTTTTGTTAGAAATACGAAATAAATACTTCCAAAATCATACCAAAATAAATGATAATGTGCTATAAAACACATTCTCAGATAAATAATAATTTTATATTCATACTTCCTGGTAGGCATACCCTACCAAAATGGAAGGGTAGCATGCCATTATGAAAAAAATAAAACCATTTATTAGACTGTTTTAAGTACCATTCTCTTTATTTTGTTTTTAGAGTCAGTCTTTATAACCAATGGTACAGATTCTACCATAACATTACTCGTATCCAGTCCGTAGGCTTTGGTATCGGTTATGCCTAGATGCTTGATAACATTGTAAATATTCATCGTCATTCGTTCCTTGAACTTGAATCCCTGATTCTGATTATAGACCCGATGAATAATAATAAACCTAAAATCACCCGGAATGTTGTTCTTTCTCAACGAAGGATACTTGCTGATTAAATCAAACTCCTTGTTTGCAACCAATTCATCAATGATTTGCCGGAAATATAAATTGATCAGGGGTTGAACCTGGAAGCCAATCTTTATATTGACGCGAAATAATACATCCGGAATTAATTTCTCGAACGAATATTCTAATGTGGTAGGGTCGTCGACATGATCAATATGTAAAATCCAATAATTATCGGCCCGTTTTGGTTGCTTGTTGATAATCGAGTATATAATTTTTCCTTCAATATCTGTTTCTAAATCGGCACGACTCAAATATACCAGATTCGTAGAATATTTAGGTATCGTAATATCCCTGCTTACATCTGAAATCAGTTTGAAGAAAGATTTAATACTCAAGAATACCATGTACTTATTCTTGATGATCCGGGCATTGAACCAAACATACATGATGGTGAAAATGACCCCAGCCGTCAAGATGGTCACCCAGCCACCATGTAAAAATTTAAACATATTGGCCGTCAGAAAAGAAAACTCTATGGTAAAGAATACGGCAACAAATGGTATAATTAAAAAGGTGCTGACTTTTTGACGTTTTAAATAGAATCCGAGTAACAGGGTTGTCATCAGCATGGTGATGGTGATCGATAGTCCATATGCTGCTTCCATGTTGCTGGATGTTTCGAAATAGATCACCATGAGGATACATGAAATGCAAAGAAACCAGTTAATAAATGGGATATACAATTGCCCTTTTACCTCTGTCGGATATTTTATTCGTTGACGTGGCCAGAAGTTTAAGCTCATGCCTTCACTGAAAATAGTAAATGAACCACTGATGAGTGCCTGGCTGGCAATAACGGCAGCTGCTGTGGCCATGATCACGCCAAAGATTAGAAAGCTTTCGGGCATGATGGCGTAAAATGGATTGGTGCCTCTGCTCAGGTGGTGTATGTGAGTAAGTACCCAGGCTCCCTGACCTAAATAATTCAGGATTAATGTAGTTTTGACAAAAACCCAACTCACCCTGATGTTTTTAATCCCGCAGTGCCCTAAATCCGAATAAAGTGCCTCAGCACCCGTCGTACATAAAAATACAGCTCCCAGAATTAAAAACCAATTCGGGTAGTTTATTAGGAGATTGACAGCATAATAGGGATTGAAAGCCTTGAGTATAGGGGTGAACTTCACGATCTCCATCAAACCCAGTCCTCCCAACATACCGAACCAAAAAATCATGATGGGTCCGAATGATTTACCAATGGCCTTTGTCCCGAATTGTTGGATGATAAAGAGTACCGAGATGATGACAATGCTGATGGGAACAACCGGTGTTTCACTGTTCAGGCCTTTTAATCCTTCGATGGCGGAAACAACAGTAATGGAGGGAGTGATAATCCCATCGGCTATCAGCGTACTGGCACCGATGATGGCAATCACATACAACCACTTCTTCTTACTTTTACGCACCAGGGCGTATAACGCCAATATCCCGCCTTCGCCCTTGTTGTCGGCACGTAAGGTGATGATGACGTATTTTATAGTCGTTTGTAACGTGAGAGTCCAGATAATGCAGGATACAGCCCCAATGATATAATTTGCATCTAAATGAGCATTGGCTCCAATAATGGCTTTCATCACATATAACGGGGAAGTCCCAATATCACCATACACAATTCCCAGGGTTACAATGACACCCCAAAAACCGAACTTACTTAAATGCTCATTCTTATTTTTTTCCATTAATCATTATTCTTATTTAAGTATCTCTGCTTGTTTTGCAAAAGTATCACTATTTGCTCAAATATTAATCAAATTGCTTGCAATAGACGGAAAATTCAGTCCATTGTGTAATATTCTATTTATACGCTTTATTTGATGTGCAAAGTTGGTGTATTATTGTATAGTTCCTGATCCTTAAAGTCCGTATTCCTCGATTTTACGGTAAAGTGTGGTGAGTCCGATCTTCAGCAACCGGGCCGTTTCGGTTTTATTGCCATTGGTAAATTGAAGTACCCGTGCAATATGACGTCGTTCCATCGCTGCCATCTCAAAATCCGACGATCTATTCTCAGTAATATGCTCCAACTGGTCATTTAGAATTTCAAGGGGCAAATCCTGCAGGCTGAGTTCATCATCGGAACAAACGATAAGACTTCTTTCAATGACATTTCTCAATTCCCTGATATTTCCGCGCCAGGCATGTCTTTTCAGGGCTTCCATATATTCGGTGCTGATGTTGTTAATCCTGCGGGCAAGCTTAATGGAGAAGGTATCGATAAATGCTTTGGCGAAAATTTCAATATCATTCTGACGCTCGCTTAAAGAAGGCAGATGAATCTGAAAGACTGAAAGACGGTAGAACAGGTCTTCGCGGAAATGGTTTTCTTCTATTTCTTTCTGCAGATTCCGGTTGGTGGCTGCGATGATGCGAACGTTTACCTTTGTAGGTCTGGTGTCTCCAATTTTCAGGAATTCACCGGTCTCAATGATTCGTAGAAGCTTCGCCTGAAGTTCAAATTCCATTTCTCCTATTTCATCCAGGAAGATAGTTCCGTTATTTGCCTCCTCAAAGAGTCCTTTTTTATCTTTTGTTGCCCCGGTAAATGATCCGGCTCGATGACCGAACATTTCGCTGGAGAGCAATTCCTTGCTAAAGGCCGAACAATTGACAGCCACAAACGATTTGTTGTGTCTCGAACCCGAAATATGAATTGCCTGGGCAAATACTTCTTTCCCGGTCCCTGTTTCCCCTGTTAATAATACAGGGATATCGGTGGCTGCCACCTTCTTTGCCAGGGAAATGGCATTCTTAATTTGTTTGCTTTCACCCAGTATACTCTCAAAGGAGTATTTATTTCCTACTTCCGCCTCCAGTTGTTTCAGCCTTTTATTCATCAATGCCTTTTCGAGTGCGCTGTTTATCAGCGGTATGATCTTGTTGTTGTCATCCCCTTTAGTGATATAATCGAAAGCACCGTTTTTGATGGCCTGAACCCCATCGGGGATATTCCCATGGGCTGTAAGCATGATGATTTCGGAAAGTGGACTTGCCTTCTTGATTTTGGCAATTAAGTCAACACCATTTCCATCCGGTAATCGTACATCACAAAGAATAATTAGTGGGGTATGATTTTCCGCCATTTTCAATCCTGTACGGCAATCGGATGCCTGAATCACTTCAAACCCTTCCAGTTCAAGTAAACGGGAAAGTAATCTTCGAATTTGATCTTCGTCGTCAATAATCAGTAGCTTGTTCATTCGTTG
Organism: uncultured Bacteroidales bacterium; assembly: GCA_903927945.1. GTDB lineage: Bacteria > Bacteroidota > Bacteroidia > Bacteroidales > Paludibacteraceae > Paludibacter. Next base: position 3,746 of record CAIYOZ010000407.1, read on the forward strand.
ACTGATAAGCAGGTTGGATATTGTTGGTAAATATTCTGCAAAGATAGTTTATTCAATTTATGTTTGTATTGAATGTCCTATTAATAACTAAAAAACCTCCGGGAATTTTACATTCTCAGAGGTTTTCATAGTGTCTTAATAAATATCATTTAGCTAGCCAGCAATGCTTTCACTTTTTCCGAAATCAACCGTCCTTCAGTTTTCCCGGCCAGTTGTTTACTGGCAACCCCCATCACTTTGCCCAAATCCTGGGGTCCTTTTGCTCCAACCTGCACAATAATAGCCGCAATAGCCGCTTCAAGTTCAGTATCTGTCATTTGTAGAGGCAGGTAACGCTCAATAACCACAGCTTCTGCCAGTTCATTCTCCGCTAAATCCGGCCTGTTCTGTTCCGAATAGATTTGAGCAGATTCTTTGCGCTGTTTAATCATCTTTTGAATGATTTTAACGGCTTGGTCATCCGTTAAGTGGCCATCGGATCCTTTAGCTGTCTTGGCATCCAAAAATTCTTTCTTCATACCCCGCAATGCTTCCAAAGCAACTTTGTCCCGGGCTAACATGGCAGTCTTGATATCGCCACTTACTTTATCGAATAATTCGTCCATATTTGGTTGTTTAGTTAATTAGTTAATTGGTTGACTGGTTAATTGGTTGATAGGTTGATTGGTTAACTGGTTGAATCAAGATTCGTCACGGAACACTGAACGTTCTTCAACTCTTCAAACGTTCAAACCCTTCAAACTTTTCAAACTCCTAAACTCGGAACACTGAACGTTATTTCATCAGTCTTCTTTTCCAAGCCGGTACATTCTCAACATTTTTCAGTACAGCATCGTCTTCAAGGTCATCCAGGTTGAACACAGGAAGATCAGGCACCTGTTCAGCTTCCGGTTCCGGTTCATTTTTCAAGGATTTGACATAATACTGTTCAAAAGCTTTCTCAGTATCTGTTTTTTTCTGGACTTCTGTTTCTTCCCGCTCTGTCAATAAGAGTTCGGGCTCAACTTCTTTCTTTGAAGTATCAAAGAATTTAGAAGCTTCTGCACTCATGGCCGGTTTATTGGAATATGTTTTTGCTACGTTGGCAGGCATTCCCGGAATATCGCTCACGTCAAAACCGGTAGCGATGAGCGTGATTTTTACATTTTCCTTTAATTCATCATCAAAGCTCGCTCCCCAAATTACCTGTACGTTCTCACCAACTTTCGACATGAATTCATGAATTTGTTCGACTTCTTCCATCCGGATCTGGTCGGTAGTGGAACAATATAAACTGAGCAGAATTTTGCTGGCACCGCTCACATCGTTCGTATTCAACAACGGCGAATTCAGGGCATCCTCGATAGCCTTGGTAATCCTTCCTTCCCCCGAAGCATAGCCTGTATTCATGATGGCTACATTTCCATCTTTCATGATGCTGTATACGTCCGCAAAGTCAGTATTTATATATCCCGGTACAGTGATAATCTCGGCGATGGCCTTGGCAGCGTTTGTCAGGACATCGTCAGCCTTGGCAAAGGCATTCGAAAGCTCCAGGTCAGGATATATTTGTTTTAATTTCTCATTGTTAATCACCAGAATGGCATCGACATGTTCGCTTAAAGTTGCCACACCTTCGAGTGCCTGTCTGATCTTCATGCTTCCTTCAAATGCAAAGGGGATGGTCACAATACCTACTGTCAATATACCCAGGTCATGAGCGGCTTTTGCTACCACCGGTGAAGCGCCTGTACCGGTACCACCACCCATGCCGGCAGTGATAAAAACCATCTTGGTATTGTCCTTCAGGAGCTCCTGGATTTTTTCTATAGATTCTTCAGCGGCTGCACGGGCTACTTCCGGCTTGCCTCCGGCTCCCAACCCTTCGGTGGTGTCAATTCCCAGTTGTATTTTAGTAGGCACCGGCGATTTTACCAATGCCTGGTTGTCGGTGTTGCACACCACAAAGGAAACATCCGTAATGCCCTGGCGATACATGTGATTGACGGCGTTTCCACCGCCACCACCTACACCAATGACTTTAATAATCGAACTGTCAACCAGTGGCAATTCTAAGGGTAAATTATCATCTAAATATCCCATATAATTGTATTTTGTTTTTTTTTCTTTTAATGCTAATATCTCTACCCTCAACTCAGGCAACCTATCCTTTTTAGAGGGATTTTGAATTCGACCCGCTCACTTACACTTCATAATTAACAGCAATAGTGAGCGGGTCGATATAAATGTCTTAATTCAATTTGTTGTCATCATTGAAAAAATTAAAGACTCTTTCTGTTATTTTTTCACCAAATTTTCTCTTGGGAAGTTTTGGTTTTTTATCTGGTTCCTTGATGGTTTCTTCAATTGGATGTTCCCGGCGATATTCGTTAGTCAGTAAAATGGTCCCGATCAATTGAGCATACGACGGATCATGAAACTTTTCCTTGGTATCTTCCGAAAGCCATTCTGAATGATCCCCGAAACGGGAATAAATTCCTGTCTTCTCAGAAATGAAATCTATTATGTTTTTTAGTTTGGATCCACCACCTGTAATGACTATGCCGGCTTCCAAAGAAAAGGGTAAATTGGATATGACATCAAATACGGGTTGTAATATCTCTTCCAGTCTGGCTTCAATAATGGTGGCTAAAAACTTAGTGGAAATACGAACAGGCGGGTTTTCTTCATCGATTGAAGCAATCTGAATGTATACCGGCTCGTCCACCAACGATTCAAGGGCACATCCTTTCAGGCATTTCAAGCGTTCGGCATTGGCTTCATTAATTCCCAGTTCCTGAATATCTTTGGTGATATTCTTAGCACCCAGGGGAATCACCAACATGTTTTGAAGTGCACCATCATGGTAGACTGCTAAAGTAGTGGTAGTAGCCCCAAAGTTAATCAAGGCACAGCCATCTTCCCGTTCATTTTCTTCAAACACTACTGTGGACAATGCTTCTGCTACTAGTGGGCTATATTCCAGTACTATTCCTGTACGGTCAAAACAACGTTCCAATTCGGATTTTATAATTGAATTTCCCTGCACCGCTTTATAGTTGGCAGTTATTTGATTTGATTTGTGACCTATAGGATCATCCATTCTCTTGCCATCCAACAGGTAGGACACAGGAATCACATCGAATATTGTAATGTCTGGTTGTTGTAATTTCCGTTCACATTCTTCCAGCATCTCGGATAGTAAATCCTCTGTAACCACGTTTGGCTTGCCTACAAACCGACTCACTGATGTGGTTATTTGTTTCATGCTTTTTGCACTCACACTCACCGAGACCTGAGATATGTCAGATATGCCTGAACTGTTTTTAATAAGGCGCAGTAATTCGCTCACTTTAAAGGAAGCACCTGATGGCTTTTCAATAATTCCACATCTCACATCATCAGATGCTTTTGACTCTTCGGAAAATATCTTTAGTGAGCCGTTTTCAAGTACCTCAGCTGCCATGGCTGTTATACGGGTACTACCGAAATCTATCGCAATAAGTTTATTTGAGATCATAATTTTTTGGCAATAATACTATCCTTTTTTTCTTCCCGGACTATTTTAGCTTGTTCTGTTTGTTGAGTCACTTTACAACAAACAATTTGATCTTTATATTGTAAATCAATGACTTTGTATTTGTTCCAACCAATCAGATTGAAACCTTTCAAATAGAGTTTATACAATTTATCAAGTTTCGATTGATAATTATCCAGTGTTCCCAGCACGATGATCGCATCACCAACCCTGGGCACCAGTTCAATTTTCTTATCGTCACGCACGTATATCTGTTCTATCTGTGCATTCCAGAATGGATTATCCACCAGGTATGATACAAAATCAAACATTTTACCGGTAGCCATCGATACGGTGACCCTGCCTGATACCACGGGTACATAGGCTGCATAGTTCGAGGATACGGGCAATGGCTTTCGATCTATATCGATATAATAACTTCCGAATCCGACAACACGGAACTTGGGACATCGTTGAATGATACGTATATACACATTCCCCAAGGGTGTTTTGTAGCATTCAGCTACTTTTATCATCGGGTTTTTGTGTAGGACCTCCTCTATGGATTCGGTGCGGATATGCTTAATGGTCTTCCCAATGGGGTTCAACTCATTTTGTTCAAGTATCTGAGCAATATCGGTTTGAGTGATTAATTGAATGTTGGAACTGTCAGCCAATACTATTTCCAACTTCCGGCATACATTTTCATTTTCCCTTCCCGAAAAGTACCACAATGAAAACACGAAGTAACTAATTACCAGAATGGTAAAAAATCCTATGAATATGTATTTCCAGATAGGTTTCATACTTAAAATCTTAGTTGACTATTGGCGTTTTCTTCAATTGATTTTTAATCAACGGAACCAACTTATCGATATCACCCGCACCAAAAGTAACCAGGATTTCCAATGGCATTTCTTTTAGCAAAGGTAATAGATTTTCTTTGGAGCACAAAGTTTTGTTTTTAAGTTTAACATCGCGTAAGATTAGCTCAGAATCAACACCTTTGATGGGTTGTTCACGAGCCGGATAAATATCCAACAGAATCAAAGAATCTAATGCTGATAAAGCTTCCGCAAATGCAGGTGCAAAATCACGTGTCCTGGAATAGAGATGCGGTTGAAAAATGCCGGTAATCTTCTTTCCGGGATATAAATTGCGGATGGATGAAATGCTGGCTTTTAATTCACTGGGATGATGGGCGTAGTCATCCATAAATACGATATTGTCCGACTTGTAAATGACGTTGAACCGCCGGTATATCCCTGAGAAGGAAGAAATACCGGTTCGTAATTCTTCAGGTGTCACTCCATTCAACCAGGCAAGCGCCATGGCAGCCACACTATTTTCCACATTGATCTGAATCGGCACACCCAAACGGACATCTGAAATCCTGTCGTTGGGGGTCACAAAGTCAAAATGTATTTCGCTTTTTATAGTCCTTATATTTTCAGCATGAAAGTCCCCGCCATCATTCATGGAGTAGGTATACATTTTTACTCCTTTTTGTAATTGAACATCCAGTTCAATTCCTTTTCGAATAATCAGCGCACCACCCGGCCGGATCAATGACGTAAAATGCTCAAAGCTCTCACGAAAAGCTTTTTCAGTCTTGTAGATATCCAGATGATCGGGATCTGCCGATGTGATCACTGCCATGTACGGAGAAAGCTGATGAAAGGACCTGTCGTATTCATCCGCTTCAATAACCACCAGGTTGCTTTCTGCCGAAAGGAGCAGGTTGGTATTGTAATTGTTGGCTATCCCTCCTAAAAATGCGTTGCATGATACTTGTGACTGGTATAATAGATGGGCAGTAATGGTCGAGGTTGTGGTCTTACCGTGTGTTCCGGCAATACAAATCCCTTTGCTCATGCGGGTGATATCACCCAGCACTTCCGCCCGTTTCTTAATGGTAAAATTATGGTCCTGAAAGTATTTAAGCTGAGGATGATCATTCGGTATAGCGGGTGTCATAATCACCAGGGTGCTTTCAGGCTTCGTAAAGACAAACGGTATCTCTTCGATTCCTTCCACAAAACTGACCCGGATTCCCTCTGTGATCAGGTCGCTTGTCAGTTTGGTCTCTGTCCGGTCATAACCTGCCACCTGAAACCCTTTTACGTGATAATAACGCGCCAGGGCACTCATGCCTATTCCACCAATTCCAAGGAAATAATACTTGCTAAACTTATTCATTTTTCTTGTTTTATGTCCGGTTACTTAAAAACCCCTAGCCCCTAAAGGGGGATAAGAGCTCACTTTGAAAGGTATGTGTAATTATTATTCTTCTAAACAATAAAGTATGAAAATCAACCAATCATCAATCAAATCAACCTATTAAAAAATAAGGTAATAAGGTTTATAATCCGGGATGTTCTATTTTCTACGAAGGTTTAATATCCAAAAGTAAGGTTTTTAAAACAAATACCTTACTTTGTAATTTACTTTCCATAATCAACCAATCAACTTAATGAAAAAAAACCACTGAATCTCATGATACCGATCTTAACATCCCCTTCAGGGGCTTGGGGCTGCACAAAATATTTACCCAATCAACTTAATCAACCTAAACCCACGAATCTCGCATGCCACTCTTAACATCCCCTTCAGGGGCTTGGGGCTGCACAACCTAATTACCCAATCAACAATTCATCCAATCAACAATTCATCCAATCAACTTATTCAACCAATCAACTTAATTACTTAATTAACCAATCAACCAATCAACCAATCAACTTCATAACCTCCGCCGCAATCCTATCCGCTGAGTCTTTCTCTCCCAGCTTAAGTATATTCTCACTAAGTTTAGTCAATTCCTTTTCGTCTTGAATCAATTCGAGTGCCTTGTTGACTAATTGGTCTACTGCATCCAAGTCTTTGATCATTATTGCCGCATCCTTTTTCACCAGTGCAAGTGCATTCTGTGTTTGATGATCTTCTGCAACGTTCGGTGATGGAACCAATATAACCGGTTTTGCCAACAGACAGAGTTCGGAAATTGAACTGGCACCTGCCCTGGATACCACTGCATCCGCAATAGAATAAGCCAGGTCCATACGTGAAACGAAATCTGTGACAAGCAGCTTGGATGACTCAAATGGTTTTGAGGCCTTCTGTGCATTTTCAATATAAAACTTACCCGTTTGCCAGATCACCTGAACATCGGCTTTCATGATTTTTTCCAGCCCGGCAATCATACTTTGATTGATGGTTCTGGCTCCCAGACTCCCGCCCACAACCAGAATGGTTTTCTTCTTTGGGTCGAATCCAAAATACTGATACGCTTCCGGTGATTTGGGCGCTACCTGAAATAAATCCTGACGTACAGGATTCCCGGTAAGTACTATTTTTTCTTCCTGGAAGAATCGTCCCATACCTTCATAGGCGACACAAATCTTTTTTGCTTTTTTGGCCAGCAGTTTATTGGTGACTCCGGCGTACGAATTCTGTTCCTGTATCAAGGTGGGTATTCCAAGTCCCGAGGCGGCACGCAGGGTAGGGGCACTTGCATAACCACCGACTCCGATAACCACTTCCGGTTTAAATCTTTTGAGTATACGACGGGCTAATGCCATACTGTAAAATAGATTACCTAAAACCCGAACGTTGCGCAGCAGGTTTTTCCGGTCAAATCCACTGATGGGCAATCCTTCGATGGGATATCCGGCATTCGGCACCCGTTCCATTTCCATGCGTCCCAGTGCTCCCACAAAAAGAATATCGCAATCGGGTAATCGTTTTCTCAGGGCATTGGCAATACTGATGGCCGGGAAAATATGTCCCCCGGTACCCCCGCCACTGATAATAAATCTATGTTTCATTGTTACCATTAATTTCAAAAACAATATAAAATGCTACTTATACGCTATTTCAAATAAGGGAATAAGGGTTTTATTCCGGGCATTTGGCTCTCTACTAAGGGTTAATCTATCTAAAATAAGGGTTTTAAACTAATAATAAAATTACCCTATTCTCCGAATTAAACTTAATAAACTAATCAACTCAATCAACTTAATTAACTTAATCAACCAATCAACCAATCACCACCTACAAACTCTCCAGTTCTAAAACCGGTAATTCTTCTTCATTGGCTATAAAATTATCCTCCACAGGCACCTGCTCATTCTTTATCTGCCGGGTGATGCCTAATATGATTCCAAAATAAATACAGGTAATCAATATCGATGTCCCTCCCCGGCTGATAAGCGGCAAGGGTTGCCCGGTAACAGGTATTAAGCTGGTGGCTACCGACATGTTTACAAAGGTCTGTATGACAATCATTAGTGCAAGGCCTATCACCACGATGGCCGGAAAGACTGATGAACAGTTTGTGGCTATCTTCCCAGCCCGGAAGAGCAGAATCAGATACAACGTTATGACGACAATCCCACCGATCAATCCCATTTCCTCCACGATAATCGAGTAAATGAAATCGGAATAAGCTTGGGGAAGGTAATCACGTTCAACACTATTGCCGGGCATGACCCCGAAAATCCTGCCTCTGGCGATGGCTATCTGTCCGTATATTTCCTGTCGGTTCTTGTCATTGATGACATACTTATTTCCTTTCGTTTCCTTGTGTCTTTCAATTCTGGCAACCCACGTATAACCCCTTTTAAAAGCATGGGGCATGGAACCTTCGGGAATCGTTTTTATAGCCCCATATCCAAGAACCAACGCTATGACAAGGATGCCTGCCATGGAACCCAAATATTTTAAGGGTATCCGGCCAATAAACATCATGATAAATACCACTGCAAACAGTATAAATGCCGTTGAAAAGTTTTCCAGCAATATTAATCCGCAAACAGAAATCAACATGATGATGGTATTCCTGAAATAAATCCATTCATCTTTCGTATTGTCCCTGATTCTTGAAATTAAATCGGCTGCCACAATGATGACGGATAGTTTGGCTAATTCGGAAGGCTGGAACTGAACGCCCCCTATGACCAGCCAACGGGCTGCATCGTTTTCGCTATGACCTTTGAAAAGTACAAATACCAGCAGGGCTGTGGAGATAAAAAGCCCTAAATAAGAAGAGATTCGTATAAATCGATAAGGTATTAAATGTACAAAGAAAGCAATCAATATCCCTCCACACAGGAAGCCCACGTGACGCAGTACCGGCGTGGCATGGTTTGCTGCCTTATACGCCAGGGTGCTCGATGCACTGTACATTTCAATGATAGAAAGAATGCACAAGGCTATAAACACTATCCATAATATAGCATCACCTTTTAAATATTTCTTGAGTAGATTCTCCATAGGTCTATCGAAAACTGCTTGTTAAAGTTTCTTCACCCAGCTTTTAAATTGAATACCGCGGTCCTCATAGTTCTTAAACAAATCGAAGCTGGCACAACAGGGTGATAATAGCACGGTATCTCCACTCACAGCCATTTCATAAGCTTCTTTTACAGCATCTTCCATGGTCTGTACATCTGTAATGGTTGATACTTTTCCGTCAAAATAACTGTGCAATGCTTTATTGTCGATTCCCAGGAATACCAGGGCCTTTACTTTCTGTTGAATCAATTCTTCTATTTCGGAATAATCATTCCCCTTGTCGGTCCCCCCCAGTATCAGCACCACCAGAGTCTTCATGCTTTGAAGGGCATACCAGCATGAGTTCACATTTGTGGCCTTTGAATCGTTGATAAAACGTATGTTCTTTACGGTCGCCACATATTCCAACCGGTGTTCCACTCCCTGGAAGTCCTGCAATGATTGCCGGATACTCTCTTTCCTGACATTCACAATAGAGGCTGCCAATCCTGCTGCCATGGAATTGTAAGTGTTGTGAATCCCTTGTAATGCTAATTCGGAAGTTGGCATGGTAAATAGAGTTTTAAGCGTTTTTATAATCATTTCATCCTGTTCGATAAATGCCTTTGTCTTTTCACTGCGTTCAATGGCAAAAGGGTATATGGTCGACTGGATATTTCTTTTCTTAAGTTCGGCCTTGATCACAGGATCATTTTCCCAAAATATAAAGGCATCCTCTTCCGTCTGATTTTGCGCAATCCTGAATTTTGAATCAATATAATTCTGAAAGTTATATTCGTACCGGTCCAAATGATCGGGGGTGATATTGAGTAAAATAGCAATGTCTGCCTTAAATTCAACCATTCCGTCCAACTGAAAACTGCTCAGTTCAACTACGTAATAATCACACGTAGTACATGCCACCTGCAATGCCAGGCTTTGACCCACATTTCCGGCCAGTCCCACATTCAATCCGGCATTCTTCAATATGTGATACAACAGCATGGTGGTCGTTGTTTTGCCATTGCTACCAGTGATGCAGATCATCTTGGCAGTCGTATAACGTCCGGCAAACTCAATTTCAGAAATAACCGGTATGTTGAGTGCATGCAGTTGTTTTATCACCGGTGCCTTGTCAGGAATACCTGGGCTCTTTATAACTTCGCTGGCATTCATGATCAGGTTTTCAGTATGTTGCTTTTCTTCCCACACAATCCGGTTCTCATCCAACAGCACTTTATACTGCGGTTTGATCTCTGCAAAGTCTGACAGGAAGACGTCAAAACCCTCTTTCTTTGCCAAAATAGCCGCTCCAACACCACTTTCACCTCCTCCAAGCACTACAATTCGTTTCATTTTTTGACTTTATCGTTGAACGTTTATTACTGTTGAATAAACTAAATATATTTATCTGATTTTCAATGTGATGATAGTAATGGCTGCCAGAATAATACCCACTATCCAAAAGCGGATCACAATCCTTGATTCAGGCATCGCTATCAATGGACGTTGGAAGATGGCCTCAATACCCGAATTCCCGCCTTTTTGATAATGATGATGCAACGGCGTCATTTTGAACACCCGCTTTCCTGTGCCAAATCGTTTTTTTGTGTATTTAAAATAAGCTACCTGTACTACGACTGATAAATTCTCAACCAAAAATACTCCGCATAAAATAGGTATCAACAATTCCTTGCGTATCGCTATGGCAAATACGGCAATGATACCCCCCAGTGTCAGGCTGCCGGTATCCCCCATAAATACCTGGGCTGGATAGGCGTTATACCATAAAAACCCAATGGTCGCACCAATGAATGCTCCGGCAAATATCAACAATTCGCCTGTCCCTGGTAAATACATGATATTCAGGTACCCCGAGTAATTCACATTACCCGATACGTATGCCAGTATTCCCAGGATAACCCCCATAATCGCCGAGGATCCTGTGGCAAGTCCATCCAATCCATCTGTCAGGTTAGCACCATTCGAAACAGCAGTAACAATGAATATAGTGACCAGTACAAATAAAATCCATCCATAACGTTGTGCATTTTTCCCTGCCCAATGAAAGGCGCCTGTATAATTCAAATTGTTGTTCTTAGAAAATGGAATTGTTGTCAGGGTCGATTTCGTATCGTGTTTTGCATACAGCACTTTCTCTACCCGTTGGGTAATCCCTTTTATCTCAATATTCTCCCGGATCACTACATCCGAACTCATGTACATGGTCATTCCTACAATCAAACCCAGTCCAACCTGACCAACAATCTTAAACCTGCCGCTCAATCCTTCTTTGTTTTTACGGAACACTTTTATATAATCGTCCATGAATCCGATAAATCCAAGCCATACGGTGGTAATAATCATCAACAGGACATAGGTATTCGTCAGGTTTCCTAACAAGAGGGTAGGTACCAGGATAGAGATAATAATGATAACACCTCCCATGGTAGGAGTGCCTTTCTTACTCATTTGGCCTTCCAGTCCAAGGTCACGTATCGTCTCGCCAATTTGTTTCTTTTGCAGGTAGTCAATGATCCTCCTGCCAAAGATTGTGGATATCAACAAGGCAAGGATAAAAGCTAACCCCGTCCTGAACGAAATATAATTAAACAAATGCTCTCCCGGGAAAACAAATATCGATTCTAAATAATGGAATAAATGGTATAACATATGATTCTGTTTTACAATTTCTTAATTCTTAATTTCTATTTTTTCAATCAACTTACTCAACCAATCAACTAATTAACCAATTAACCGCCCTAAAGGGGATGTGTAATTAGCACCGTCTCCTAAATTTTTAATCATCAAAAAACCTCTAAACCTCAAAATTACGTTCTTAACATCCCCTTTAGGGGCTTGGGACGGATTATTAGGTTACTTGTTTCAATCAATTAACCAATCAACCCCTCTCCTATATTTTCTATCATCAAAAACTACTAAACCTCAACATAGCACTCTTAACATCCCCTTTAGTATCTAATCCCTCAAATTAGTGTATTTTCTGGCACAATATCGAGTAATTTCGGTTCTAACTCTTTAATTGAAATCAAAAATACGAAGTATTTTTCTTATCCGTTTTTAATCC
>CAIYOZ010000408.1 GCA_903927945.1 uncultured Bacteroidales bacterium
ATCCAGTATCCGGGATAAAAGATTCTATCAATTTGATTGTTGTGCAAGTTTAAAGTTTTTATTTGTGATAATCAAACATTTTGACTTATTTTATTAATTAAATCCTATGCTATTTGATTTTTTTTCTTCGTAACTTGAGCTATTAAATCAAGTAATATGGATTATTTTGGAAAAGCAAATATATAAAATCATTTGAATGTGTATAAATATACAATTATATTCTCAAGTTATATTCTTTTGAAATGCTTGAAAACCGTTTTCAATTTAATAACTAACTGTCATTCGCCTTCGCCAATAAATTTTTGTATCTTTGCAGTCTTACAAAAGTACCTAATAATGAGGGAGAGAAAATAGTCATATTGTTTACTTCATAATACTTTTTTCTGTGAAAAAGATAGTTTTCTGTTTGTTGTTTTTACCAATTGTTTTTGCTGTTTTTGGTCAAGTTCCTCCAAATTTCAGGTTCCTTAAAACATGGCGTGTGTCCGATCGTTTGGCAACAGTCGATTCCATTCCTGTTGACACTGTTCATCTAAATTATCAAATTTCCAACCCAATTGATCGATTCAGTATTGCGAATTCCTTTAACGGTAATCTTGGTTCTCCCATTCAATCCAAATTATATTTTGATCGACCTGCCACCACTGATTTCATTTTCTCAAATGCTTATTATCCGTACTTGATGAATGTCAACAGTGCCACATTTTACAATACAAAAACACCTTTCAGCTATATTGATTATAATACCGGTGGAACAACCTATCGGGCAGAAGATCATATTAAATTTCTTTTTACAGGCAATGTGAATAAAAAGCTCAATTTTGGAACCACACTCGATTATATTTATGCAGTAGGAGAATATAATAATCAGTCAGTAAAGCGTTTTGCAGGTTCCTTATTTGGTAGTTATTTAGGGAAACATTATACGGCTACCGGGGTAGTATCCACGAATAACTTAAGTAATTATGAAAATGGCGGTACTGTCGATTCAACTTTAATTAATCCATTAGCCATTGCCACAAAAGATATTCAAACAAGGTTGATTGGATATTCGAATTATAAGCAAAATCAAATTTTTTATAATCAACAATATAGTGTGGGTTTTGAAAAGGAAGTCCGTGTGAATCCTGATTCAGTGAAGATGGTATATATTCCTGTGACCCGTTTTGGACATACCATTAAGTTTGATGATGTCCGAAAAAAATATTTTGAACCAAATACAGATTCAACTTTTTACAAGAATACCTATTTCCCATTAAAGCAAACAAATGATTCTTCAGCCATACAAACTTTAACGAACACTTTCTCAATAAGCCTGGTGAAAGAGTTTAATAAATACATGCCATTTGGATTGACTGCCTTTGTGGAGAATGAGATTCAACGCTACACATTTAATAAAGACACATTACTCGGTAATATGACTCAATCGACAACTAAAATCGGTGGTGTTCTGTCGAAACAACGGGGTTCGCTTTTTAAATATAATGTGTTGGGTGAATTGAGTTTGATTGGATATAAAGCAGGAAATTTTAATCTGGCTGCCAATGTGGGCGGTTTTTTTAAATTATGGAATGATAGTATTACTCTTGTTGCCAATGGGTTTGTAAGGAGTGATAATCCCTCTTATTTTTTACAACATTATGAATCCAATCATTTCAACTGGGATAACAAATTTGTCAATATCTATCGAACTCATGCTGGAGGAACTTTTTCCATTCCTACGCGTTTATTCTCTGTGAATATATCCGTTGAAAATATTACGAAATATATTTATTTTAATTCAGATGCATTACCTGCCCAGTATTCGGGGAATATTCAGGTATTAGCTGCCAATTTTAAACAGGATTTTCATGTTGGTAAATTTGGAATGGAGAATAATGTTGTTTACCAGGTTAGCTCGCAGCAGGGAATATTACCACTTCCTAGTTTGACACTTTACCATAACTTGTATTATGATGATTTATGGTTTAAAGTATTGAGTATGCAGATTGGAGTAAATGTGCGATATCATTCGGCGTATTATGCTCCAGCTTATATGCCGGCAACAGGTCAGTTTTATGAACAATCTAAAATACAAATCGGGAATTATCCCCTTATGAATGCTTATTTGAATTTCCATTTGAAAAGAACACGTTTTTTTCTTGAATACTATCACGTCAATCATTTGTTCATGAAAGGTGCTTATTTTTCCATGCCGGATTATCCGTTAGATCCTACCATCATGAAGATGGGTGTTTCCTGGAATTTCTATGATTAATTGATGTATCATAGTTTAAACAAGATGGTTATGAGTAGAAAAATACAAATCGGAATCGCATTTGTTGCTTTGGTAATTTTGTTTAGTGCCTTTATCTGGATTCGTCATTCGAAAAATCAAATTCATGATCTACCGGGCATTCTTGAATCAGGACGTTTATCGGTTCTGACCGATAGCAGTAGCATAGGTTTTGCTGTCAAGGGAGACAGTGTTTCCGGATTTCAATATGAAATAGTGAAAGCTTTTGCTGATAGCCTGGGAGTTGAACTGGTTATCACGGAGAAAAATGATATTAAAGCGTGTATGGATGGACTGAACACAGGGGATTATGATTTAATTGCAAATTTTATCCCTGTGACCACCGAATGGAAGAAAAGTGCTTTGTTCACAACTCCTTTTTTTACTTCGCGTGAAGTACTGGTACAACGAGTGATTAATAAATCATTCCCTGTTAAGCTAATTAAAAAACATTCAGAACTGGCTAATGATACCATTTATATACCGGTAAATTCACCGTTTAAAATGCGGTTAAATCATCTTTCAAATGAAATAGCAGAACCTATTCATGTGATAGAAGTCACAAATAAAAGTTCTGAACAAATGGTTCGGATGGTTGCATCCGGAAAAATTAAATTTACTATTTGTAATGAGCAATTTGCTCAAAAACTAAAGCTGAAGTATCCAAACATTGATGTATCCCTGCCAATCGGTTTTGCTCAACAGCAAGCATGGGTTGTTGATCCACGATCTCCAAAACTACTCGGGAAATTGAATGAATTTCTCGACGATTTCATAGGAAGTGCTTCCTATTGGAATATTTACAGAAAATACTATTAATCAAAATGTTATGCCATTAAATATACCAGTGACGTTACCGGCTGTCGATGTACTTCGTGAGGAGAATATCTTTGTGATGGATTCGGAACGTGCCTCAAGTCAGGAAATTCGTCCGTTGAAAATTGTGATCTTAAACCTAATGCCCATCAAGATTACCACCGAGACTGATTTGATACGGTTACTTTCAAATTCCCCGTTACAGATTGAAATTGATTTCCTGCATATGGAAAGTCATACCTCTAAGAATACGCCTATTGAACATTTAATGACTTTTTACAAGACATTTGATGAAATAAGCCGTAGTAACTATGATGGCATGATTATCACCGGTGCCCCGGTAGAACAACTGGAATTTGAAGAGGTTACTTATTGGCCTGAATTGACTACAATTTTTGACTGGGCTAAATCGCACGTTACCTCCACATTATTTATTTGTTGGGCTGCACAGGCTGGATTATTCCATTATTATGGGGTGCCAAAATATCCGCTGGATTCTAAGATGTTTGGTGTGTTTGAGCATACTAAATTTGAGCCGCACAATCCTATATTTCGTGGTTTCGACGATGTATTCTATGTTCCCCATAGCCGTCATACAGAAGTACGGGCTGAGGACATACAGAAGGTTCCTGAATTGACTTTGCTTTCTGAATCACCTGAATCAGGTGTATACATGGTAATGGCCCGTAACGGCCGTGAATTATTTATCACCGGTCATTCGGAATATTCCCCCGACACTCTCGATACGGAATACAAACGTGATCTTGAAAGAGGTTTGCCTATCAATATGCCTCAAAATTATTACCGTGCTGATGATCCCGAAAATGGACCTATGGTTCGCTGGAGGAGTCACGCCAACCTGCTCTTTACAAACTGGCTGAATTACTTTGTTTATCAGGAAACACCGTATGATTTAACAAAGATTCACTGAAAACCCCTAACCCCTTAAGGGGAATTATATCAAAACCGCCTTTAAAAAATGAATACTATAAATGTTAATGAAGAAACTAACTCCTATTCCCCTTTACGGGTTTGGGGTATAGAACTTCTTTCTCCCGCCAAAAACCTTGAATGTGGATTGGCAGCCATTAATCACGGAGCTGATGCCGTATATATCGGTGCTGCCCAGTTTGGTGCCAGGGCAGCTGCAGGTAACTCAATAGAAGATATAGATACATTGGCTAAGTATGCCCATCAGTATCGTTCTAAAGTCCTGGTGGCATTAAATACCATATTGACTGATGATCAGTTGCCGGAAGCTGAGAAAATGATTTGGGAGGTTTATAATGCGGGTGCCGATGCCCTGATTATCCAGGATATGGGCATACTTCAACTAAATTTACCACCGATTGCCCTGCATGCCAGCACCCAAACCGATAACAGGACTGTGGAGAAAGTAAAGTTTCTACAGGATGTTGGTTTTTCAAGGGTGGTATTGGCTCGTGAATTATCCTTGAAACAAATTACAGATATATCTTCACATACTGATGTTGAATTGGAAGCTTTTGTACATGGAGCACTCTGCGTGAGTTATAGCGGGCAATGCTACATGAGCCAGGCTAATTGCGGACGAAGTGCTAACCGTGGGCAATGTGCACAGTATTGCAGGTTGCCGTATCATTTGTTAGATGCCGATGATAACATGTTGGTAAAGAACAAGCATTTACTTTCATTGAAGGATCTTGATTTGTCTGATTCGTTGGCTGAAATGATGGAAGCCGGTGTGACTTCATTTAAGATTGAAGGTCGTCTGAAAGATGCAGATTATGTAAAGAATGTGACTGCCTATTACAGAAAGAAATTAGATGCTGTTTTGGAAGGCAGTAGTAAATTTCAGAGAGCTTCAGTTGGAAAAACATCATTCTTCTTCGAACCTAATCCTGAGAAGAGTTTCCGTCGGGGAGCCACTGATTATTTCCTTCATGGGCGGAAGGCTGATATTGTTCAAATGGACACACCAAAGTCTATGGGTGAAGCCATAGGCAAGGTAAAAGAAATCGGAGACTATTATTTTACAATGTCCAGTGCCGAAAAATTGAATAATGGTGATGGCTTATGCTTTATCAATCCACATGGCGATTTAACCGGATTCCGTGTGAATAAAGTGGATGGTCGCCGTGTCTATCCCGCTGACATGCCTAAGCTGTCCGAGGGTATCTGGCTATACCGAAATCAGGATCAGGCATTCGAAAAGATATTACAACATAAGACTTCTGAGCGGAAAGTGGGTCTGGAAATTGTATTCAGAGAAATTGCAACCGGTTTTTATATTCAACTGACTGATCCGCAAGGCATATCTATTTTATACCAGGTAACCTGTAACAAACAGCCTGCTCAAAAGCCCGAGGCTGTAAACGATAATATTAAAAACCAACTTTCCAAACTGGGGAATACCATTTACGAGGCACTAGATATCAGCATTCAACTGGATTCACCCTGGTTTTTCCAGGCTTCGCAATTAAGTGAATGGCGAAGGCTTGCTATTGAGGAATTGGATAAGGCAAGAACAAAAGCTTACGTCAGGACACCCAGAAGGGAAGGAATACCCGTAAACTTCCCAATCAAGCAATTGAGTTATTTAGGGAATGTAATAAACACTCAGGCAGAAGCTTTTTACAAAGAACATGGTGTGGAAGATATCCAACCCGGATTTGAAGTGAAAGCTGAAGAAGGTGTACCCCTTATGTTTTGTAAGCACTGTATCAAGTATACTATGGGTTGGTGTCCGAAAGAAGGATATAAAGCTACATTCAAAGAACCACTCTTTTTAAAGAATAACAATCAACTGTATAAACTTACTTTCGACTGCAAATTATGCGAAATGCATATCAGTAGATCAGACGAGTAGTAAATCTGTCAAATTTAATTGATAAGTACTCTTTTAAATAAAAATCCGGTTAAACCTTTCAAAGGTCTAACCGGATTTTTTAGTATTAGGATATTATTTATTTAGCCATAATAGCGGCAACAATTTTCTCTTCCAGTTCAGCAGCCAATTCCGGATTATCCTTGATCAGGTTCTTAGAAGCGTCACGTCCCTGTGCCAGCTTGGTGTCACCGTAACTATACCATGAACCGCTCTTTTTGATAATATTATATTCTACTCCCAGGTCAATGATTTCACCGGTCTTGGAAATTCCTTCACCATACATGATATCAAATTCTGCTTTGCGGAAAGGAGGTGCCACTTTATTCTTTACCACTTTCACCCTGGTTTGATTACCCACTGCATCTTCACCATCTTTCAACTGGCCAATACGACGGATATCCAACCGGATAGAAGCATAGAACTTTAAGGCGTTACCCCCGGTTGTAGTTTCAGGGTTTCCGAACATAACCCCGATTTTCTCACGCAATTGGTTGATGAAAATACAGGTTGTATTGGTCTTGCTGATATTGGCAGTTAATTTACGTAAGGCTTGTGACATTAAACGTGCCTGCAATCCCATTTTTGAATCTCCCATATCGCCTTCCAACTCTGCTTTCGGTGTCAAGGCTGCTACCGAGTCAATAACCACAATGTCTACAGCCGATGACCGTATTAATTGATCGGCTACTTCCAACGCTTGTTCACCATTATCCGGTTGAGAAATCAGTAATTCTTCGATATTCACACCAAGTTTTTCGGCATAGAAGCGGTCGAAAGCATGTTCTGCATCAATAAAGGCAGCAATACCACCTGCTTTTTGAGCTTCAGCAATCGCATGAATGGCCAGGGTTGTTTTACCTGATGACTCAGGTCCGAAAATTTCAATAACGCGTCCCCTTGGATAACCACCGATTCCTAAGGCTACATTTAATCCAATGGATCCTGTTGAAATAAAAGATACATCTTCTACCTTGGTATCTCCCATTCTCATGATGGTACCTTTCCCAAAGTCTTTATCAATCTTGTCCATTGCCAGCTGCAATGCCTTCAGTTTGTCAGAGTTCGGTGCTTTTACCTCTTCTGCTGTTTTTGTTGCCATAATTGAATAGTTTTATTTTTTGTTTTTGATTAATTTTCGTAAAGTAATTCCTCTAGTGTAAAGTTTGTTTGTACAAAGATAGCATTTTTCTATTTCAATACTTCTAACTTCGCAAATTTCAATAACAAAGATTTGACACCTTTCTCACCAAAGTCAATTTCCGCTTTTTCATTCCCGTTTACCATGCTGGTCTCTATCACTTTTCCAATCCCAAAGATGGAGTGTTTTACAAAAGCACCCATAGGAATAGAGGTGTTTATTGTCGTGACTTTTACTCCCTCGTCACTGCTCAACTTCACAAGTCTTTTTGGACTTATGGGCAAGGTTTGCTGTATGGTCATATTATTTCCCTTAAACGCCGGTTTCGGAAATGATCCCTGAAAACGGTTCCGCTCAATTTCCATATCATCGTCCCAGTCACCGACACGGGATGGTGTTGGTTTAGCTTCAACGGGCATATCCAGAAACTCTTCATCGATGTCCTTTATAAAACGGCTTGGATTGGAGAAGTTTGTTTTCCCGTTCCGAAAGCGTGATTTGGCGTAACTGATAAAGCAGAGCTCTTCGGCCCGGGTAATAGCCACATAAAACAAACGCCTTTCTTCTTCCAGCTCCCTTTCGCTTTGCGTACAAAATGGCGAAGGAAATAATTCCTCTTCCATTCCGACTATGAAGACTGCTTTGAATTCAAGCCCTTTTGCGGCATGCACGGTCATGAGTGTTACTTTGTCCCTATCCTGCTCCTTATCGGTGTCCTGATCGGTCAGCAATGAGATTTCTGCCAGGTAATCGGGCAGGAGTGCCATCGTTTCACCTGCTTCTTTTCTGGTTTCGCCGAATTCATGGATCGCCTTCAGCAATTCTTGCACATTTTCCTGTTTGCTCAGGTTCTCCGGCGAATGGTCAATATAGGTATCGCTGATAACTCCGGTAGTTTTCACAATGCTGTTGGCCAAGTCGTATGCATTCTGTACAGGTACCTGTTCCGCAAACACATCGATCATGTTTCTGAACTGAGCCAGCTTGTTCGCAGTCCCGGCATTCACCGGAAGATTATATTTTAGCATGTCGGAAAGCACTTCCCAGATACTGACAGCATGTAACTGTGAACATTCGATCAGCTTGTTGACAGTAGTGTCTCCGATCCCACGGGTGGGATAATTGATAATCCGTTTGAACGCTTCCTCATCGTTCTGATTGCAAATTAACCTGAAATAGGCTACCAAGTCCTTTATCTCTTTTCGCTGGTAAAACGACAATCCGCCATAAATCCTGTATGGGATGCTTTGTTTGCGTAGTGCCTCTTCCATAACCCGCGACTGGGAGTTTGTGCGGTATAAAATGGCAATGTTCTGATATTTATAATTGCCCGTATATCGCAAGTCGACAATGTTATTGGCCACAATGAATCCTTCTTCGAAATCCGTGAAGACACTCAACACTTTAATGGGTTTCCCTGTCTCCTTTTCTGAGAATACGGTCTTGCGTATCTGTTGTGCGTTTTTATCAATCAGGCTATTCGCTGCATTCACGATAGTCTTGGTGGAGCGGTAGTTCTGCTCTAATTTAAAGACCCGGGCATTGTGGTATGTATTCTGGAATTGGAGGATGTTGTCGATATTGGCACCCCGGAACGAATAGATGCTTTGGGCATCATCCCCCACCACACAAATCTTTTCATGTTGCTCGGCCAGTTTCTTCACAATCAGGTATTGTGCAAAATTGGTATCCTGATACTCATCCACCAACACATATCCAAACAATTGCTGATACTTCTGAAGGATTAAAGGATTGTTCCGGAAGAGTACATTCGTCTGAAGCAACAGATCATCAAAGTCCATGGCGTCGGCCAGTTTACACCGGTTGCAATAAATCTTGTAAATATCTTTCATCAAAGGAACCTTCGCGCTCACATCAGCCTTGAGTAAGTCGGTATTGGCATGATAGGCCTCGGGAGTGATCAGATTGTTTTTAGCATACGACAGGCGTGATTGCACAAACCCCGGTTTGTAAATCTTATCGTCTAACTTTAATTCTTTGACAATGCTTTTAATCAGGCTCTTTGAATCCGCCGAATCGTATATCGTAAAGTTCTTACTATATCCTATCAGCTCAGCTTCCGATCGTAGAATCCGTGAGAATACGGAGTGGAATGTTCCCATCCAAAGGTAGCGTGCTGTTTTTTCACCCACCATTTCAGCAATCCGCGCTTTCATTTCACGGGCCGCCTTGTTGGTAAAGGTAAGTGCTAATATGGAGGAGGGAGCCATGCCCGACTTCAACAGATAAGCTATTTTATAAGTCAACACACGCGTTTTACCTGAACCTGCACCGGCAATCACCAGTGAAGCTCCACCGGTATATACCACCGCCTGGCGTTGACTTTCGTTCAAATCGTCTAAAAAATCCATAAATATATTTATATTGCCCAACCTCAACCAGTGCGCAGCACCTTTGAGAGTTTAAGTGTATGATGATCTGATATTCATCGGGTTTAAATGCTTATCTTTCTGTAGAAATACTCCTTTGTGTGCTTCTCACCTACTAAGTCCTTTCTTTGTGCAAAGTTAGTAAATCGTTTCATAATTTGCTAAAATACTTTTCAACAACTTGTTCTTTCCTATAAAAGGTGTAGCTTTGTATTCCATTTCTTAAATCGAGTAAAAAGCATGCAAAAGATTAGTCAGTTGATTTATAGGATAATTGGCTGGAAAGCTATTTATACCGTAGTTGAACCCGCCAAGAGTATCATCTGTGTGGCCCCGCATACCAGCAACTGGGACTTTGTGATCGGTAAATTTTTTTACTGGTCGTTGAATAAGGAATCCAATTTCATGATGAAAAAATCCTGGTTCTTCTTTCCGTTGGGCCTGTTGCTTTATGGCATGGGAGGTGTAGCCATCGACCGGTCCAAAAAAACGTCTGTGACCGATCAGATAGCCGCCGAATTCGACAGGCATGATCAGTTTCATGTGGCCATTACTCCCGAAGGAACCCGCAAACTGGTGAAGAAGTGGAAAATGGGCTTTTACCACATTGCTGTAAAGGCAAATGTGCCTATTCAATTGGGATATATCGACTATGCAAAGAAAGAAATGGGTATTACTCAGCTATTCTATCCTACCGGTGATGAGAAAGCCGATATGGAAAAAATATACTCTTTTTACAAAGATGTAACAGCCCGGCATCCTCAGAATTTTTATAAATCCAACTGAACTCGTTAGCTTCTAAAACTATCAGACCGTCGTCTTTCTACGTTAATTTCAGTTAAGGTACCGGTATTTTCAACTATATGGTGATTCAATTGTTCAGTTAAAATAAGACAAAACTAACTATCATGCGCATAACTCTTATACAGGATATCATCTTTTGGGCAGATAAAGCCGCGAACATTCAAAAAGTAGAAGATCAGTTAATCCTGCTAGCAGGTACCACCGATCTGGTGGTGTTGCCTGAAATGTTTACCACCGGTTTTTGCACCGAAAAGCTTTCGTTAGCGGAAACAATGGATGGCGAAACCGTTCATGTACTTAAGAATTGGGCCATGAAATATAAACTTGCTATCACCGGAAGCTTTATAGCCACCGAAGATGATAAGATCTATAACCGGGCCTTTTTTGTGTTTCCATCCGGCAGAATAGAGACTGCCGACAAACGCCATCTATTTACATTGGGAGGTGAGCATGAACATTTCTCTGCCGGTGACAAGCGATTGTTGGTGAATTATGGTGGATTTAATATCCTGGTGCTGGTGTGTTATGATGTCCGGTTTCCCGTCTGGTCGCGAAATGTAAAGAATGAATACGATTTGCTGATTTATGTAGCTGATTTTCCTCAACGCCGGATCATTGACTGGGATATCCTGCTACGGGCACGAGCCATTGAAAACCAGGCTTTCGTATGCGGTGTGAACCGCGTTGGATTGGATGGCCTTGGTATAGAGTATGATGGACATTCCACCATGCTTGACTTTAAAGCCACCCCATTGCTGAAATTCTCAGAAAACAAAACCTCCATTCAAACCGTTGAAATTAATATCGAACCCTTACTTCTTTATCGTCAGAAATTCGATGTCAACCGCGATGCCGATAAGTTCCAACTCATTTGAGATTGCGTGCCTTCTTTTTATCTTTAAAAAATAAAGTTGATATCCAGAAATCCTGACTTGTCTTCTTCGGTGTCTTCATTGAAGTCTTCTTCGGTTTGCCTGATAGTATCCAGATCCATATTTCCTTCCATTTTTATGTTGGAAGTCAATACATTCATGGTGCGCACTACGATCCAGGCATATCCCAATCCCAGGGTGAATATAAATTGTAGCAGGTTTATCATGTTCAGTTTGAAAAAATCACCGGCCGTAGCAGTCGATTTGAATCGGATTTGCTGGCCTTCCTTGTACAGGCTCAGGTTATTAACACTGTAGGCAAACCGGTTCTTTTGCCACCAAAATCCATAGACGCCCAGGGTAATGAGTGTCAGCAGAAAACCTTTCAAGTTCAGCCTGAAATATTCGGTCCCCATCCCCCTGTACTTGATTTCCACATTCCCGGCCCTTACATTGTTCAGGCAATATCCCCTTACTTTCATGGCCATCCACGATCCCCACACGCCCAGTGAAATCACTGTAAAGAATATCCACTTGAAATATCCCACATACAGTTCGGTCCGGTTGCCACGATATCCAAACCTGATTCCGCGCCACGAAGTACGTGAAAGGCCATAACTGTACGAAGCATGTATGGCAATGGCAAAGAATGAAATCATCGAAAAATAGAATATCAATGAACCAATAAACGTCATATCAAAATAAGAAAATAGAAATGCAAGACCATAGGTGACCACCAGAAAAATGACCACTTTAATGAACCCGCCAAACATCTCTTTCCCGGTCCCGTGAAAAGTAAACCGTTCATTATTAAATGACGTCGCTCCGAAGATGTATTTCAGGCTTTTTGCTTTGGCCCATGGATAATACATACCCAGTGTGATGAAGGTCAAAAGCCAATTGACGATGACTATTCCAAAAAAAGCTTTCCCCTGACCTTTGAAGGACAATTTGTAATTTTTTGATTCCGTAATTTCGTTTTCCATTCCCTGTATATTCAATGATGATGACACTTGATCAGTACTACGATCAAGCTTTTTAATTCATTGGCAAATATACATAATTCTTCGTGACCTTAACTGATATTGTTAATTAATTTGCATTAAATATATATTAAGTAAATTAAATATATTAAATCAAGGAGACGTAAAACTGAGTTGCACAATGTCATTACACAAAAATAAACCGAGCAATTTTATGTCTGATTATTTACCACTCAAATACACCGCAATAGAAAACCCCTCATTTGACAGTATCGAGCCGATAGAGTGATAAAAACAAT
>CAIYOZ010000409.1 GCA_903927945.1 uncultured Bacteroidales bacterium
AAACTATGTGGAACTATGTATCTATGTGACCTATGTGTAATCTATTAATTTTTGTATTGATCCTGGTATTACTAAAATACGACATTAAATTCGTCCTACTAATTATTCTTCCCAGTTTGAAAATAAAAACGGTAGAAATATTTACATACTTGTGTAGGTGATGTTGCATCAGTTTACACACTCTCATTTAAAAAACAACAACATGAAAAATATACTTATCATCCTTTTTTCGTTTGCGTGTATCCTGCATACAGCAGCGGAGGTGATTGATGCACCACGCATAAACCTGGAAGGGAAAATAACAGATAAAAACAATGAACCGGTGATTGGAGCCAGTATTTATATCCCGGAATTGAAAACGGGGGGACTGACCAATACGCAGGGAAAGTACCGGATTAATAATTTGCCGGTACGAAAGATTCAACTTCAGATAAGTTCAGTAGGATATCAGCTGGTAGTAGACAACATTGACCTGTCGACCACCAATGTGAAAGATTATGTGTTGGAGGAATCGGTGACAGAAATAAAAGAAGTGTCCATCACCGGGCAGGCTCTGAAGTCGGAGATTTCAAAGATACCATCACCCATCAGTATTGTGACGTCCGCTAAATTACAGCAACAAGCCTCATCGAATATCATTGACGCACTCAGTACGGAGCCCGGGGTATCGCAAATAACCACAGGAAGCGGGATATCGAAGCCCGTGATCCGTGGATTGGGGTATAACCGGGTGGTGGTAGTGAACGATGGGGTAAGGCAGGAAGGACAGCAATGGGGAGATGAACACGGGATAGAGATCGATGAAAATGAAGTAAACCGCGTGGAGATCCTTAAGGGGCCTGCCAGTTTGATGTATGGGTCGGATGCTATGGCCGGGGTAATCAGCTTTTTCACGGCTCCTATACTGCCCGAGGATAAAATGGAGGTGAATGCCCTGGCAAATTATCAGACTAATAACGGCTTGATGGCTTATTCACTCGATTTTGCAGGCCATAAGAAACAACTTGTCTGGGACTTGCGCTACAGCGAAAAGCAAGCACATGCCTACCGGAACAGTGCCGACGGGTATGTGTATAATTCAGGATTCAGCGAGAATGCAGTTACCGGGCTGCTGGGAATCAGCAATTGGTGGGGGTACTCGCACCTGTCGCTCAGCTATTATCACCTGACTCCTGGTATTGTGGAAGGAAACCGGGATAGCCTGACGGGTAATTTCTTAAAACCGGTCATCCTGAGTAACGGAACACCCGGTGAGGCATTGGCCACCCAACATGATTATACGTCGTACAGTCATCAGATGCCTTACCAGCAAGTGAGCCACTACAAGGTGGCGTGGAATAATAATATCCTGTTGGGGGATGGAAGCCTCAAGGCCACGATCGGGTACCAGCAAAACAGGAGGCAGGAATTCGGCAATGTATTGGATCCCAATCAATATGGCTTGTATTTTCAGCTGCATACCGTGAATTACGATGTGCATTACCAATTGCCTGAAATAAAAGGATACAACCTTTCGGTAGGGATAAACGGGATGTACCAGAATTCCTTGAATAAAGGGATAGAATTCCTGGTGCCTGAATACCGGTTGTTCGATATTGGAGCCTTTGCAGTGGTGAAAAAGACGATCGGGAAAGTGGATATCAGTGGCGGATTGCGTATTGATAACCGGGCAGAGAAGGGTGATGCACTTTATCTCAACCGGGCAGGAATTAAAACGAATGCTTCGGATCTGACAGCTACCGAAAGGTTCTCAGAGTTCTCCTCCAATTTCGGGGGAATAAGCGGGAGCCTGGGAGCTACCTGGCAATTGAATGAAAACTGGGACGCCAAATTAAACCTTTCGCACGGTTTCAGGGCCCCGAATATCGATGAGTTGGGCTCGAACGGTGTGCACGAAGGAACAATTCGGTATGAAATCGGTAACCCGAAGTTGAAATCAGAAAATAGCCTTCAACTTGATTACGAGATTGGATATAACACCGAACATGTGAGTGCCAAGCTGAATTTATTTGCCAATACCATCAGCAACTACATTTACTCGCATAAACTGAACGGTATTCATGGAGGCGACTCCATACAGAGCGAATTCCCGGCGTATAAATTCGATGCCGGGAATGTGCAAATGGCAGGAGGGGAGGCTTATCTGGACATTCACCCGCATCCACTGGACTGGCTGCATTTCGAAAACAGCCTGTCGTATGTATTTTCCCAACTGTTGAACCAACCGGACTCAACGCGTTATTTGCCTTATACCCCTGCTCCTAAATGGATATCGGAACTTAAAGCTGAAATCAGGCATACGGGTAAAAACTTTAAAAACTCATTTGTGTCGGTGGGGCTGGAACATGATTTCAAACAGGATCATATCTATTCGGCCTATCAAACGGAAACCATCACGGATGCTTATACACTGTTCAATGCTGGAATCGGCACGGATATACTGTGGAATAAACATAAACTATGCTCGGTATTCCTGAATGGAACGAATCTGACGGATATTGCTTACCAAAGTCATCTGAGCCGGTTGAAATATGCACCCGTAAACCCGGTGACCGGGCAAATGGGGGTATTCAATATGGGAAGGAATATCAGCCTGAAAGTGATTGTTCCTGTTGAATTATAAGTCAGATGATCTTTTAATAAAAGTGCTTAAGTAAATAAAAAGATAATGTCCTATAAAATTTGATCAAAATGAGGTAATAAGGTTTAGATCTTTTTGATTAATATTTCTACTGAGGTTAAAAATAAACATAAGGTTTAATTTAAAAACCTTATGTTTAAAAGGTTAAAGCTTAGTAGAAAACCAATACCCCTTATTAAAAACCTTATTACCTTATTTTGAATATCTGATAAATCTGTTTTTAAAAAAAATAAAAACAGGAAAATATACAGTTTCTACTAAATAAACTGCAATATTTTAGAACATTGATTTTGCTTAAAGTTAATTGGTTCTTTTTCAGGGCATGCTTAATAAATCTTTTGAGGTAAACATTTTTAAAAACAGGAATGTTATACCCCACTAAAAAGTTTTATCTAATCCTTTATAATTTAAGCTTATGAAAAAGATTCTTTATTTACCAATCATCATATTGTTGATAGCCGGAGGATTCATCGTTACAAGCTGTACAACCAGTAACTCTCCGAGCAACAATACAATATTGATTAAACTGACCAGTTCTGCCACCTTTGGCAATTATTTAACCGATAAGGCTGGTCATACGTTGTATTTCTTTGCCAATGATGCCAATGGTGCAAACAATTGCACCGATGGTTGTACGGCAAACTGGGTGAATTTTAATGTAGATAGTTTGACTCAGGCAAAGTTAGCCAATGGGTTAGTGCTCTCTGATTTCAAAACAATCACCGCCACCGCCGGCCCGCAACTTACTTACAAGGGCTGGCCATTGTACATGTACGCACCTGCCGGAGTTCAGGAAGCTGCCGGACAAACCAATGGCAACGGGATTGGGGGCATATGGTTTGTGGCTAAACCCGATTATTCGATTATGTTAGCCAATTATCAACTGGTAGGACTTGATGGCAATAACTATATGGTTTCGACAACTGATGTGACTTCACTGGGCACCGAAAAAACAATTTATTTTACAGACCAGGCGGGAAGAACGCTGTATACTTTTGCTAAAGACAGTTTTTTGATCAACAAATTCACGAAGGCCGATTTTTCAAACAATTCAGTATGGCCGATTTATGAAACCTCCAAAGTAGTGATCCCATCTACCCTTGACAAAACGTTGTTTGATAGTATTACCGTGAATGGTTTAAAACAGCTGACATACAAGGGTTGGCCAATCTATTATTTTGGTAGTGACGTTGATGCTGCAGGTAAATTCAGGGGAAATACAAAAGGAGTTAGCGTTCCTACTACTCTGAATGTTTGGAGGGTATTTATAAATGGAATCCCAAGTGCACCAACCAAGTAAGCTTTATATCTGAAAAAATAAAGAAGGAAGGATGAAATACCCTTCCTTTTTTATTTAAAGTTTTTACAGGTAAAATCTCAATCTTTATAATTGAAATTTACGTAATAAATTAAATCCCAGATGTAATCCCCCCTTCGACCAATCATCGGTAGTTTCTCCAATAAAGTTTTTCTCAATCGTACCGGTCGAGTTAGTAAGCATGATCTGGAAAACGTGACCGAATGTATGGATATCAACGCCGAATGAAAGGGAGTTGTGGTAATTCTGTTTATAAAAAGCCGAGGGTCCGATTACCGGATAATACTCCCCATTAATTGAGAAATTAGGCGTTATTTTATAGCTGGCTGCAAAACCCATAGCAAATAAATCTTTGTTATCGGTAGGGTCAGGTGCCACATTCCGATGGATCCATACCGGGGAAACCTGTGCTGACAGATTATCCGTAAACTTGCGGGCAGCAAGCACCTGGACAGTATAACTGAGACGGGCCCCGAAATCATTGTTTTGGACAGGATCAGAATATACCGTACCGATGGCACTGCTTTCCAGGAGAAGCGTGAGTGTTAATGGCATTTCTTTTGCACCGGTTGATTGCCTTAACACGGCTAATTTAGTAAATGCTGCCACCGTTTTATCAATCAAGGTACGATTGATTCCCACCATCCACCAGTCTTTAATGCCATATTCAAAACCAATAAAGGTATAGGCCTGGTCCAGACCAAATAATTGTGAATAACCCTGATTGATTAAACCAAAACGATGTTCAATTTTAAAATCAAGTCGATTTTGGGGTGTTACTTCGGTGGAATGTCCATTGATAATGCGAGGCGAAAAGAAGGTGTTGTCTGCATAATTGATTCCATTTGAAGAAATGCTGTCCGTTGCAGCTGCATCCTTTGTTTGACCTGATACAAAAAGGGATGTTAGCAGGCACAAAATGAGCATTGACAAAAATGTATTAAAGTGATTCATTGCCGTATAGTTTAAAGAGTTAGTAATCGTATGGTTCATAATCTGATAAGTCAATAAAATTATAAATAGGCTTTTGGATTTTTAAACCTGGATAAACTGAGAAAATAAAAGAGAGAGCGAAAAAATGATATGGTGAAGAGATTTTGTTTTGATTATAGAGAAAGAGTTGGCTCTTTCTCTATAAATTAAACCTTGAATTCTGTTCTTTGAATGGTTATTGAACAACCACCTTTTGGTAGGTAGTCGTTTCATCCGAAAGTATTTGAACAAAATAAATGCCTGGAGTTGTGTTTTTTAAAGAAAAAGATTGTCGATAAAATCCGGATATTTCGGTTTTAGACAGCAGGACACTGACAAGTTTTCCCTGAAAGTTGAAGAGTTTAATTTCAACCACTTTTAACGAAGCAGGATCGACCTGAACACTGATATTGTCTTTTGCAGGATTCGGATAAACCAGGATGTCATCCTGAACTTCATGATTTATGATTCCTGAAAAAGCTGTAACAATAATTGAACCTTTCATACCCATTGGACCGTGATTTTCACATACGAAATAATGGGTACCAACCGATAATTGAGATCCAGCAAGAGTTCCTCCGCCAAAGGGCACTTGAAAACCAATGATGGGAGAAATACCATCTGCATTCCACGTATCCAGACTCACCTCAACTGCATCATGGAAGGAACTCAACGTAAAAATTACATTGTCATTTTGTGTAATGGTAATGGTTGATGGAGAAAAAACGGGTGATTGAGCAGTTCCTGCATTGATAATCGTAAAGTTTGTTCCCCAACCAAAAACATTGAATAATGAAATGAATAAAACAAGTATAATATTTTTCATATTGCTTAATTTTATCAAGTTAATAATAATTCATTTTTTCAGTTGAAACAAAAGGAACCTAAACAAAGTTCAATAAATAAGTAAATTCGATTACTTCGATTGAATTCTATTTTACTACATTTAGTTTTTTAATTTCCATATAATAAACTATATCTTACAATCTTAAAAATGAAATAAATGGGTCCAAATTTGTAGCGGTATTCATGTGAAATATAATCCCGAATTATCAATCGTTTATTAAAAAGGCACTCAATGTATTTCTGATTTTAATAAACTTAAATCATTAAACGTTGTTCTGTAATTGTAATCATTACAAATATGAAAAAGACAATCCAACACGCAGGAGTAAGGATACTTATACTTCCGGCCTTTTTATTCATACTCTTTTCTTTGTATAGTTGCTCGAATATGAATAGTCCTACAAATACAAATTCTTCAACCAATACACAGGTGGCAACTGAAGTATTCATTCAAGGAATGGCATTTTCTCCGGTCACTTTAACCGTTACGACCGGCACTACCGTGAAGTGGACAAATAAAGATGGCATGACTCATACCGTTACCAGTGACAATGCACTATTTGACAGTGGTAATATTGCAACAAATGGTGTTTACAGTTATCCTTTTGCAAATGCCGGTACATTCACCTATCATTGCAGCATTCATCCAACGATGAAAGGCACAATTGTTGTGACCGCTTATGTACCACCTTCGGGATATTAATCAACTTATATTTTAAGTATTCGTTAACTTAAGAATCAAATCATTAAACAATCTCAACCATTAATTCTTTTATAGAGTGTCAAATACGAATAACCAGATTTCATTTCAAGTAGTAATTATAAAAACAACTCTTATGAAAACAATAAAGATGCAATTTGAGAGACGGGGACTTTTAGCATTGGCATTAGTGGGCCTGTTTATTTTCTTTAACAGCTGTTCAAGCAGCAGCGCACCTCCGGCAAATCAGGTATTTATTCAGGGAATGGCATTTTCGCCAGCTACCTTAACGGTGAGTGTAGGTACTACCGTAAAATGGACAAATAAAGATGCTGTTACACACACCGTGACCAGTGATTCGGGAGTCTTTGATAGCGGGAATAAAGCCAATGGGGAAACCTTTAGTTTTATGTTCATGACTGCCGGTACTTACTCGTATCATTGTACCATTCATCCTTCTATGACAGCTAAGATTGTTGTGAATTAGCCGATAGGTTAAATTTGATATTTAATAATTGATTCCAAGAAAAAGAGAGCCATTTGGCTCTCTTTTTCTGTTTTAAGTAAGTGGGAGTGAATAAAGTCCTATTTTAATTTGACAGGAGAAAATGTATTTATTTCAATTGCCGTCCCATCTCTGGGACTGATAAAATGATATAGATCTATATGGCTTTAGTCAAATTTTAAATTCTATTTGGCTAAAGCAAATCTGTTTTTCACATTCAGCCCGTCCCATAAATGGGCCGGCAATTGATACAAAAAACACGACATTATATTGTTCACATTACTTAGATAAAAGAAAGATCGTTGGGCTACATTTTTTTAGGTTCTTCTTTTTTCATGGTTTCCCCATTCATCATTTTATGCATGGGTTTCAATTCCATTAGTATCAATTTCACGGTAGTGGCACCCACATTTTTTGCCATGTGAGTAACCGGAGCATTGTACATAGATTCACCGGCTTTTAATTCATTGACCACCGCTTTCTTACCTTTTTCGGACATTTCCATTTTGCCACCCGCCAATACGTACACCACATGTGCCGGATGACTATGCCATTCAGAAGCAACACCGGGAGCAAATTCGACTTGAATGACCCGTACCTTTTCATTATCAAGTAGAACCTTTTTATACTCTTTCGGGGATACTTTCACTGCATCCTGAGCATACATCCCTGCACTCATTAATAAGATCAATCCAAAAAACAAAGACTTCGAAATCATGCTAATTGTTTTCATACAGATTCTTTTTAGATGTTGTCTACTCGTAAGGCTTTTCGATTTCGCCCCCGTCTTTTTGGGTGGTCACGGGTTTCCACATGTATAGTCAATTAATGGGTGGACGATTTTAGGAAAGTTTATCAATTAAAACATTAGAACTCAGATAAATGTTTCATAGTGGTAATTTACTAACCAACTTTAAATAAATTTAGGGAATCGGCTATTAAGTAGTAGGACGAATTTAATGTTGTATTTTAGTAATATCAGGGTCAATACAAAAATTAATATAATACACATAGGTCACATAGATACATAGTTCCACATAGTTTTAATATTATAGAATGTGATCATGATTATTATATCGAAGACATAGAACCACATAGACAAGTAATAGTAAAATTATAATAAGAATTGGGATGCTAAATCAAGCTAGGTTTTCTCTGTTTTTTC
>CAIYOZ010000410.1 GCA_903927945.1 uncultured Bacteroidales bacterium
CGGAAGATTTACCGAAGAATTTCGAAAAAACTGGGGATTTGATTTTATTGTGTATAAAGAATCAACCCCCTGGTCGAGAGATATTTCGAAGATTTACAGTGCATTGCATGTTGTTGATAATAATTCGAAAGAGAATGTTGGCGGTGGTGGAAAACGTCGTGCGCCTTTGGCACCTTCGTTTAAAAAATAATTTTTGAAAAATACAATTTGAAAATGAAACGATTAGTCTTTATAATATTAGTAAGTGGTTTTTTCCTGAATACTTTGGTTGCAAATAATGCTTCTGAAGTATCTGGTAAGCAATTTACACCCAAAGATACAACATGGAAGAGTTTGTCAATTCGTGAAAAAATTGGACAAACTATGGTGATGCTTCCCGACAGGAAAACGGAGTTGGTACTTGGGAAAGGTACGCTTGATGGATTTTTCAAAAATTATCCTATTGGTGCATTTTTTATGGGCTATAAACTTTTTGATGGTGTAAAAAGCGAAGATAGAACCGAACATTTACGCAAAGCTGTTGTCGAATACCAACATGCAAGCCGATTGCCATTGATTATGCAGGAAGATTACGAAACAGGACTTGGACTGCCCGGCATGACTGCTTTTCCACGTGAAATGTCAATTGGCGCAGCAAATAATGAGAAACTTGCTTTTCAATATGGCGAAGGAGTAGCGATGGAGGCTCGTTCGGTAGGTGTAAACTGGGTGCTTCATCCTGTTTGTGATTTAAATTTAAATCCTTTTAATCCCATAGTAAATACACGTTCTATATCCGATAATCCAGACAAGGCTATAAGGTTGTTGAAACAGCAAATCAATGGACTACAACAAAATGGTGTAGCTGCAACAATCAAACATTTTCCGGGTGATGGAGTTGATTACCGCGATCAACATTTACTTACAAGTTGCAATTCCTTATCGAAAGTCGATTGGGATAAAACTTATGGTAAGGTGTATGTTGAGTTGATTAAGAATGGAGTTGCATGTATTATGCCCGGACATATTTCTTTGCCGACTTATCAGAAAACAAAAATAAACGGTTTTTATCCACCAGCAACTTTGTCGAAGGATTTACTGACGGATTTATTAAAAGGAAAACTAGGTTTTAAGGGTGTAATTGTTTCCGACGCACTTGTTATGGCTGGTTTCCGTGGATATTATAAATCAAACCTGGAAAGCGAAATAAAAAGTTTCGAAGCCGGTGTTGATATGATGCTTTGGCCTTCGTACGAATTTATGGATTCGGTCGAAGTGCGTATTAAACGGGGTGAAATACCAATGAGCCGGTTAAACGATGCTGTACAGCGTGTATGGGCAATGAAAGAACGTTTTGGTTTATTGAAAAAAGACCGTGAATTGATAAAACCTATTACAGCCCAAGAAATTGCCAACTACGATAAAGTTGCGCAGGAAGTGGCTGATAAATCAATAACCTTGGTACGTGATGTAAAAACTCTTTTACCCTTAAAACCTGACAAGAAAGAAAAAATACTCATGGTTAGTCTGGCAGCACCATCAAAGCGTGGCGATTACCCAACTCAACAAATTATCAAATTGCAACAAGAACTTATTTCAAAGGGATTTAATGTTGATTTCCAACGGGATATTTTGTACGAAAGTGGATTTTGGTCGGACGAGTTGACAAATAAATACGATAAAGTCATATTTGTAGCCAACCGATACTTCCATTTTCCTCCGGGTCCATTGCAGTTTTGGGACAATCAGGCGCAAACAGTTTGGTGTATCAACTCCACTGATAAATCGAAAGTTATAGTCGTTTCCTTGGGTTCACCTTATCATACTAATGAGTATTTTGAACGGGTAAATACTATTATCAATTCTTATTCGTGCGATGACTCCACCATTAAGTCAGTAGCAAAAGCACTAACGGGAGAATTAATAATGACCGGAACTTCGCCTGTAAATCTTAATCTCGACGATATATTTGACATTAAAACAAGAATTAAAAATATCATTAAATAAACACATTATGCGATTTAAACTTCCACTAATATCCTTGATAATAATTGGTTTAACAGCATGTGGTACCGAAGCAAAATTAGTTACTTCTATCACAGTAAAGAGTTCTTCCGATTCAATTGTAACAAAAGGAGGCACGCTACAAATGATAACTCAAATTGAACCTTCTGATGCAGCAGTTAAAACTGTACTTTGGACAGTCAATAACACACAAGGTGCTGCTACAATAAATACAGATGGATTACTCACTGCAGGTGGCGATGGTTCTGTAACAGTACGTGCAACAGCTATGGATGGTACAGGAGTAAAAGGACAAAAAAATATTTTGATAAAAAATCAGTATAAAATAGATGCACGAGATCCTTTTTTATGGCCATTTGCTCAAAACTCTATTTGGAATATGCCAATTGGAAGCAATGCTCAATATGTACCAGCCAAACTGGAAATGCCAACCAGCGGTATGCTCACGTTGGATGAGGATTACATTGTGCTTACACCCGATGAACCGTCCATGAAAATATATTGGAGTAGCGTTCGCTGGGGAACAGGTGACAGATGTACTCCCGATCAACCACTTAATTTGCAGGCCAATATGCCAATTCCGCAGAGTTTTGTAGTAAGTCCAACTACTTGGGATGGAGGAAAACCAAATGCGGGTATAGCTGTATTGCTTAAAGATAAACGAACCCTTTGGCAATCGCAACCTTTTGCTCATTGTGCCAACGGTGGTGATGCCACAACCGGTTATGTATATGCAGATAATCAGGATTTGTATGGACAAGGTTATTACGGCTCACACGGAGGATCGCGCCTTTCAGTATTGGGAGGTTCAATACGCAATCATGAACTTTCGCCCACATCGGGTCCCATCCGCCATGCTATAAAAATGAATCTTTGTGGTAAGAAGAATTTTTATTATGATGCTGTGAATTTTGGTTATCGATGGCCAGCTCTTGCAGCCGATGCTGATGCTCCTACCGGTTATGGTAAAGATCGTACAACTCCTCCTCAACCTGAGTGTAGAATGGGCGCATTGATGGCTATACCTGCAACCGTAACCATTGAATCGATGGGTCTTGAAACTCTACCAGGTAAAATGCTTGCACAGGCGCTACAGGATTACGGTGGCTATGTTGTTGATGGTACAGGTTGGGATGTTTATGCTATCGAAACAGAATGGGGACCTAATGGGCGTTTTAGAGATATATTTAAACAAAACTGGGGGTACGATTTTGTGGTAAGTATGAGTCAATCCACCACTACTCCATGGGGACGCGATATTGTGAAAATTTACAAAGCTCTGAATATTGTCATAAATAATACGGCAACATCCATAGGTGGTGGAGGAACTCCACGTCAGGAATTGGCACCGCCATTCAAACAATAATTTTCAAGGTTGTATATGATAAGAGTTTTAAATTAAGAGTATATGTGTTGATATTTAACAATTCAAAAGATGAGAAAACTGATTTTAAAAGCATGTTTGTTGTTGGCAATAACAGTGCACGGACAAAATAAAACGATAGAAATTCCACTCGAAAAAGGAGAGAAAGTGTGGTCTGGAATTGTCAATGATGGTTGTAATATGCCCATTGTATCGGGTAAAGCATATGATTTATACGGCGATAATTTTGGTAATCAGGTTCAGCCATTGTTACTCACAAACAAAGGTCAATATGTTTGGAGTGAAGAACCATTTAAATTTCAAGTCGCAGATAATAAGATAATTATTTGTAATATAACTGGAAAAGTGGAAAGTGGAAGAAGTGGTAAAACACTTCTGGAAGCACGTGAATTTACCTCTAGTTCATTCTTTCCAGCATCTGGGAAAACTCCTGATAAACTGCTTTTTTCTGCTCCACAATACAATACCTGGATTGAATTGATGTACAATCAAAACCAGAAAGATATTCTGAAATATGC
>CAIYOZ010000411.1 GCA_903927945.1 uncultured Bacteroidales bacterium
AACAGTTCCAAGTTCACCGATTCGGGGGAAAATATTATTTATACTGTTATCATGGGCTTCTTTTACTCTATCGGTGAGTGCATCCGTAATAAAAATCAGATTGTATCCCAGCTCACTGGCAGCTCGTGCGGTACCTTCTACTCCAATACTGGTCGAAATACCCGCAAAAACCAGTTGGGTTACTTTTCTTTTCTTCAATTCATCATCAAGTGAAGTTTCATAAAAGGCATTCCACGAACTCTTTTCAATCAAAATATCTTCAGGACAGCTTTTAATTTCCGGAACAGGATCTGTAAATCCCGTTATTGGCAACGCTACTTTTGCAAATTTTTGTAATAGCCCATTCTTAGGAAGGAGTGTTACTTCAACCCGGGTTTTTGTACTGGCAGAGCCCAGTGGATTTACATGGACAATCACTATAGGCAGATTAGCCGCCCTGAAAACATCAACCAACATCGAGGACTTTAACAAAATGTTTTTTATTGGATGGATAAATTTCATTTTCACTATTCCTTTTTGGAGGTCTATCAACACCAGTGCTGTCTGTTTATCAATCGAGGATATCATCTGTTTGTTTTTTAATTTTGCAAATGTATTCAATTAAGTTAAAGATTCAATGAGTTATTCCATTTGTTTTCAAAAAAGGCTTTCAATTCCAGCATGTACTTATAGTTGTATATTTCAATAGCACGCGGATTTCCACGGATAGAGCGGATTTAGGCAGACAAGAATACTGTAACGGATTTTGATTACGGCTTTTATTTCCAGCAAGTATAAATGATAAAGACATCCATCTCTGAATAATTCCAATTTATTGGAATTCAAATCCGTATTAATCCGCGTTATAATCCAATATTGAAAAAGACAGGCCGACAATTGTACAAAGATTAGACATTAATTGATATATTTGTAAATCGAATGTTTAATATTCAAATTTTAATAGGTGGATAATTCTTTTAAACGCCTGTCACCTCTAAATATCAGCTGAAATGAAAATAACTATTTACCAGATTGATGCCTTTACCGAAAAACTTTTCGGTGGAAACCCTGCTGCAGTATGCCCTCTTGACAATTGGTTAAGCGACGAAGTCATGCAAAATATCGCCAACGAAAACAACCTGGCTGAAACTGCCTTTTATGTTCCAAGTGGGGAAGAATACCTCATCAGATGGTTTACTCCCACCGTGGAAGTTGATCTTTGTGGTCATGCTACCCTGGCCGCTGCCTATGTATTGTTCTTTCTGGAGAAACACACCGGACAATCCATCACTTTCTCTTCTCCGCGTAGCGGAAAACTTGTTGTTTCACGGAAAGAGGACTTGCTTACCCTGAATTTTCCTTCGGATAGTATCGCTAACGTTGAAACCTCACTTGAATTAACGAATGCTTTCGATATCATGCCCGTTGAAATCCTGAAAGGGAAAACCGATTATCTCTACCTGTTCAAGAATGAAGAAGAAATCCACCGGATAAAACCAACTATGGATAATATTGCAAGACTCAATGCACGAGGAGTAATTATTACAGCTCCCGGGAATGAAGTTGATTTCGTGTCACGTTTCTTTGCTCCCCAATCAGGTGTAAATGAAGATCCCGTTACAGGTTCGGCACATACTACCTTAACACCCTTTTGGTCTCAGAAATTGGGCAAAACGGAATTGACCGCCCACCAACTTTCACCAAGACAGGGCTTCTTAACCTGCACCTTTCTGAACGACAGGGTTGAAATAAGTGGTAAAGCCAGGCATTATCTGACCGGAGAGATTTTTGTTGACTAATACGTTATTAATCAATCTATAATAATTCTAATAGTACCCCACCGATCTCATCTTTATAGTCCTGAATTTAAACTCCAACTCATTTCATAGGTCAGAATCCAACCTTTTTACCTATCTTTGCACCCGAAAGGAATTCGACCCGCTTCCAGGGTTGTTTTTCTTTCTTTTTACTTACAATGAATAATGGGGTGCCTAAATATTTCGGGCTGAGATCATACCCTTTGAACCTGCACGGGTAATTCCGCGAAGGGAATAAGCATCAATCAACCGTCTTTTTGGCTCTCAAAATCAAATTTATTAACTCATTTAATTAATTTGCTATGAGACAAATTTCTATTACAGCAGTCTTGCTGTTATCCGTATGTACTGTTTTTGCCCAACACACCCTCAAAGGAAAGGTATTGGACGAGAATGGGAAAGCTTTATTGGGTGCAACTGTAGCCATTGGCCACAACGCACAGGTACAAACCACCTCGAAAGATGGAACCTTTATTTTCGAAGGACTTCCAAAAAAACAGAACTATCTCGAAGTTTCATACATCGGATATGACAATTCCATCCAACAGGTTAATGATGATCAGGTTTTGACAATCAAATTAAATCCTAAAACGTTTTCGATGAACGAAATAACCGTTTCATCACTCCGTGCCACCGACAAATCGCCTGTTGCCTACACGAACATTGACAAGGAAACATTATCCAAATCTAATCTCGGACAGGACATCCCTTACCTTCTATCGATGACGCCCTCATTTGTGGCTTCCTCGGATGCTGGAACAGGCATCGGGTACACCGGTTTCCGAATCCGGGGAACCGATGCCACCCGTATCAATATTACCATCAACGGCATTCCTTACAACGATCCGGATGAACAGGGTGCCTATTGGGTGGATATTCCTGACTTTGCTTCTTCCCTGCAAAGCATTCAGGTGCAACGGGGGGTTGGAACCTCTACCAACGGAGCGGGAGCATTTGGAGCCAATTTAAATTTACAAACTGAGAATTATGCTCAAAAAGCATCCGGTGAAACAAGCATCACGTATGGATCTTTCAATACCCTGAAAGAAACTGTAAAGGCAAGTTCCGGTTTGATTAACGGGCATTGGGATATTGACACCCGCTTATCATCTGTAAAATCAGACGGTTATATTGACCGTGGTTCGGTAGATATGAAATCGTACTTTGTTCAGGCCGGTTATTATGACGAACATACTACCATCAAATTTGTAACCTTTGGAGGTACTGAAAAAACATACCATGCATGGAATGGTGTTCCTGCGGATTCACTAGCCACCCACCGCACCTATAATCCATGTGGTTTTATGGGTAATGATGCGAACGGCAAGCCACTTTATTACCAAAACCAAACGGATAATTACACCCAGACAAATTATCAGTTGTTGGGCGTTCATTCTTTCTCTCCGGAATTCAATATCAACGCAGGTCTGCATTACACACGGGGCGAAGGATATTATGAAGAATATAACAAAGACACGCCTGATAACCCTGTTGTAATCGAACAATATTCATTAGTACCTTATACTGTAAATGGCACGGTAATTACCAACAGCGATTTGGTTACTCAAAAGAAGATGAGTAATGATTTTACAGGTGGCGTTTTCTCCCTCAATTATCAGAAGAATAAGCTGACTGCACAACTTGGTGGAGCTGCCAATTATTATTGGGGTGATCATTTTGGTGATGTAATCTGGGTAAAAAACTATATCGGCAACATTCTTCCGATCACTGAATTCTATAGAAGCTCTGTCACAAAATTAGATGCCAACATCTATTTGAAAGCAAATTACGAGCTGACATCTAAACTCAATTTATCAGCCGACTTGCAATACAGGAAGGTAAATTACACCTTGAAAGGTGCAAACGATCAATGGGATGATGCCACCGGAGCCATGCAGATACTGGATGTCGACAAACATTTCAACTTCTTTAATCCGAAGGTGGGTGTGTATTACAGACCAGATAACAACAATGATGTATACGCCTCCCTGGCTATTGCCAACCGCGAACCGACCCGCACCAATTATACGGATGGTAATTCATCAACCTGGCCTACTTCCGAAAGGCTATATGATAGTGAAGTGGGTTATAAATATCATAATGAATTATTTTCATTGGGAGTGAATGGTTATTTAATGTACTACCACAATCAATTACTGCTAACCGGTAAGATTGACGACATGGGTGAAATGTTGACTGAAAACATCCCAACAAGTTATCGTTCCGGAATTGAATTAATGGGAAGCATTAAACCTGTAGAGTGGTTAAGATGGGATGCGTCTGTAACTGTCAGTCATAACAGGGTAATTAATTATACTGAATACGCAAATATCTATGATAACGATCAGGATTGGAACTGGGTTGGACAAAAACAGAACGTTATTGGCAATGCTCCAATTGCATTTTCACCAGAATTATTGGCTAACAGCATGTTTACATTCACAAAGGGTAATCTTGAAGTAGGATTACAATCGCAATATGTGGGAAAACAATTTGTAGATAATACTGGAAGCGATGAGCGTTCATTAAAAGCTTATGTTCTAAATAATCTGCGGTTGAGCTATGATTTGCCTGTAAAAGGAATTCGGGGAATTGGCCTAACCATAATAGTGAATAACTTATTAAACGAACAATACAGCAGCAATGCTTATGTCTGGGATTCTTATTATTTCCGTGACAGTTCAACACCTTCAGCACGATATAATGATATTCGCTACTTCCCTCAGGCCGGTACAAACTTCTTAGCTTCTATCACCCTTAAGTTTTAGGAGCAAGAAGTAAGAGGTAAGGAAAACAATAAGAATTACGAGAGCCACGAAGAATCTTTCGATCATTCGTGGCTCTCTTTCTTTAGCGATATTAAAGCTAAATCACAGAAAATCAATAATACCGCTTTTACATTCCACTTTTTAGAGGCAAGAGGTAAGGGGTAAGAACTAAATTTTCAAACACTCCGCTCTTCACACCCCCCTTTTAAGAGGCAAGAGTAAGGAGTAAAAACTAAATTTCAAACGACCCCTCTTCACACCCCCTTTAGGGGGCTTGGGGGTTCTTTTTCACACCTCCACGTACACCGAGTTCGACGCTTTCGTCCCCTCGGCATTCAAGGCAAACACATAGCAGCAAACCACATCGGCAGCCGTAATGCCCGGACTTGAAATCAGCAAGGTAGTCACCGCCTGTTTACCACGTACCTGGCGGGCAACCTTCAACGAACCTTTCGTTGTTTTGACAAAGGCAACGATCTGATCCGATTCCAGCTCTTTCGGCATCTCGGCATCCTCATAGGTAAGAGTGATCCCGGTAGCCCCAATAGTGGCATCCACAACACTCACTACCGGCAGGGAACCTTCCGAAACGATCAGCTTGCTGTAATCGATCATCGGAACACCGCCCGATTTATCGATGGCACTACCAAGGTTCGCCTTCACAAAAGCATTGTAAGGTGAAAACGTCTTCGGACGGCCCGGAAAACCTTCGTCGGTGATTCCCCCGAATGAATCGTACGCTTCCACGATCAGTTTAAAACTTGCCCGCTGCATTTGTTGGGCGATTGAATTCACATTACGAGGCATAAAAACCTTTGATCTAACAACATTTTGACCATTACAAACTGTAGTTACTAAATTGCCAATTGACTGGCGCATTCCTGAGAACAGGAGATTTTGAGTTAAAGACATAATTTTAATTTTTTTAAAATAAATGATTAGAAACTGTTTTTATCATCCGGGCGAACGACGTCTTTTTCTCCTTTGTGACTTTGCAAAGATAGGGTGAGTTTTCATGCAAAACAAGAGCTAAAAATGTACTAAAACACTATATTACAATACATTGTGCAAACTTGTGCACAGTTGTGCATACTCATGCATTTAAGCTAAAGTGGATTATGTTAGTTTAATACAGATAATTGTACATTTAACATTTAACTTAAACAATAACCTGAAAGGATGCTTATATTTTGCCTTAAGTAATCGGATTTGTTCTGATTATTTGACGCAAAAAAGGCTCCATACTAGAATGAAGCCCTTTCTCAAAATCTGATTTATGTGATAGTTATCAGTAACTGGTAACCGTTTGATATTTCTTGAAATTCTCTGCCTGCTCGAATATCTCTTTAAACACTTCGTCGCGTGTCACTGGAGGGTAGTCCGATTCTGCTAACAGGATAATCAAATCAGCTTTTAATTCAGCCTTTATATCGTCACGCTGGTTCCAGTCAGTGTAACGGGCTTTGTCATCCACCACCTTTTTTACTTCACGGGCAAGAATTATCAGTTTATCTTCGGGGTAGTCAAAGTCGTAGCGGTGTGCCAGTTCTTTCAGGATATCATAAAATGCCTTCTCTTCAAAGTCAATGCCCAAGTCCACAAACGATTCCTTTTCTCGAATCAGCGCATGATACAAATCAATGATTTCGTCGGTAAAATCTTCCAGTACTTCACTGCGCAGGATATCGATTTCTTTCCGTTCGTTGTATTTCTCCACGATGCTTTGCAGTTGCTTCGAGAAATCAATTCCTTTTATTTTGTTTACCCGCTTGAATTCTTCAATGGCTTTTAAGAGCAGCTTTTGCAGCAGTTTTATTTTTGTGTTCGGAAGTTTTATTTTATCAATCTTTGCCAGGTAGTTTTCGTCGAACAGGTCAATTTCAGGTTCATGTTCTTCCCCCAGTTTATAGATTTCCTGCACTCCCTCGCTGGTAATGGCTTCTTTAATCATTTCACGCACCCGGGCATTCATTTGTTCTGTGTCGGGGGCTTCCCCTCGGGTCAATTTGGCGACTATCGAACGTACGGCTATGTAGAAATGAATGGTATCACGTTCTGTATCTGTAAACTCCGATGTCCCGCAGCAAATGTCATAAGCAGCTTTCATTCTCCGGGTCAATCCCATGAAGCGTCGCTCCATCTGCATGGTCAGTTGCACGAATTCGGCAGCATTATTCAGGCAATGCAACTGTTCCAGGGGAGAACCCGTAAAGTATTTTTCCGAATTGAATTTATGAAAGATCTTTCCCAATAAATCAAGCTGGTCTTTCACAGCCACCACCGATTGGGCCACGTCTTCATAATTGATACCATCAAGCTTCGAATATTTCTTAAGTGCCAGGTTCATCTGTGTCTTTATCCCGATATAATCCACCACCAACCCTTTTTCCTTTCCTTCAAATTTACGGTTGACACGTGATATGGTCTGTATCAGGTTATGTTGCTGTATCGGCTTGTCAATGTAAATCGTATCCAGAAAAGGCACGTCGAAACCCGTGAGCCACATATCCACTACGATGGCAATCTTGAAATTCGATTTTGCATTCTTAAACTGACGGTCCAACTCCTTGCGGTAATCATCATTCCCCAACATCTTGTAGAGTTTCGCCGGATCGTCTTTGCCACGGGTCATTACCATTTTGATACGCTCCATCGGTTTTATCTCCCGCCGGTCTTTTTCGGTCAATTCCTCATCTTCGTCTGCAACCTTGGCGACCGCCCATTCCGGACGAATTTTAATCACCTGATTGTAGAAATCGTAGGCAATAGCCCGGTTACTGCTCACAAACATGGCTTTCCCTTTTTGGGTGGCTCCCTCCGAAACCCGCTTTTCATAGTGCTCCACGAAATCTATCGCTAATGCCTTCAGCCTGTCTGGATCACCCAGAATGGTATTCAACCGGGTAGTCTCCATCTTGCTCTCATCAATCTGGTATTCATTGGCACCCTGTTCGGCGCATTGGGCATAATACTCCTCTATTTCATGCAGCTTGGTATTATCGAGCAATACCTTGGCAGCACGACCTTCGTAGACTATCCTGACGGTAATTTCGTCTTTCACCGACTCATTAATCGTGTAGGCGTCCACCACTTCCCCAAACACATCCAAGGTGGCATCGATCGGTGTTCCGGTAAACCCTACATAGGTGGCATTGGGTAATGAATCATGCAGGTATTTGGCAAACCCGAAACTCTTCACTACTCCCTTTTCTGTTATTCTAATCTTCTGATCCAGGTTCACCTGACTTCGGTGTGCCTCGTCCGAAATGCAGATTACGTTGCTCCGCTCGGTGAGTAATTCGGTACTTTCGGTGAATTTATGAATGGTGGTGAGGAACACACCCCCGCTCTTGCGGTTTTTCAACAGTTTTTTCAGCTGTACCCGGCTCTCCACACTCACCACGGTATCATCCCCGATATAGGTTTTACCGTTGGTAAATTGTCCGGATAACTGATCGTCCAGGTCCGTCCTGTCGGTAATCAGTATGATGGTGGGGCTCTGTAAGTCCAGGCTACGCATCAACAACCGTGTCAGGAACAACATGGTGTAGCTCTTCCCACAACCGGTGGCACCAAAGTAAGTTCCACCTTTCCCATCCCCATCCGGACGCTGGTGTTCGCGGATGCTGTGAAACAGTTTATTGGCGGCATAGTATTGCGGATACCGGCAGACGATCTTCTCATCTTTCTTCGAACTGTCCGGCATGAAGATGAAGTTGCGGATAATATCCCGCAGGCGGTGTTTATCAAACATGCCCTCCACAAGGGTATACAGTGACGGTATGCCATCCACTTCACGTTCCAGCCCTTCAATCATACGCCAGGCATAAAAGAACTCGTAGGGGGCAAAGAAGGAGCCTGCTTTGTTGTTGATCCCATCACTGATCACACAAAAGGCATTGTATTTAAACAGCTCGGGAATATCCCGGCGGTATCGGGTAGTCAGTTGAACATAGGCATCATGAATAGTAGCTTC
The DNA here is from genome assembly GCA_903927945.1 of uncultured Bacteroidales bacterium. GTDB lineage: Bacteria > Bacteroidota > Bacteroidia > Bacteroidales > Paludibacteraceae > Paludibacter. The sequence goes on from CAIYOZ010000411.1 coordinate 8,541, forward strand.
TTCCCTGCTGGCACTCTTGATCTCGAATACCACTACCGGCAAGCCGTTGATATAGAGAATGGCATCCGGTATCCGCTTTTCGTATCCCAGTATCTCGAGTTGGTTGACAATCTTGTAGATATTGTTATCCTTTAGTTCATAGCCGAACTCGGCACTGTCGGCTGCGGCCAGGGCTTCTTTGCCGGTAAACAGGTGTTGCCTTTTCCGGTTGGCCAGGTTGGCATAATCAATGAATTGCACGAAAACGTCCTTCTTCTTAGGATCTTCCCGCTTCATAACGAACCCATCGGCTATCAATCGCATGATGGCCTTGTTGCTTTCGTACAAATCGGACGAAGGATAGAGCTCCAGCTTCCGGATGATAGCCTCTGCTTCCGATACGGTAAGCTCGTCGTCCTGATATTGCTTCATCAAGAAAGCTTTCAGGTCATCTTTCAGCAATACTTCCCGGGTATCCCGCATCAGCGTCTTACCCGATACATGCGGTATGCCCACATCGCCTAACAACGATATAAAAGCAGATTCTAATTTCTCTTCCGTGAATTTCATGATTTATAAAAGTGTTTTTTCAATTGCTTACCCGACTCTGTCAACCTGTATTTTTGTTCAGGATGATTCGGACTTTCAGGATATTTCATTTCTATCAGTCCTGATTCCAGTGCGGGCATGATGTATTGTAATCTAAAGTTCTCATCGTTTTTCAACTGAAGGAGTTTTTGGAGTTCTGCTCTTTTCATTTCTCCGTTCAAAACCAATACTATTTTTCTTACTTCCATGGTAGCTTCCATGGTAACTTCCATGGTGTCTTTGGTAATATCGGTAAATGCCTTGTCATTTCCCGGTCTATTATTCAAGGCTTTTCCCAATTCGGTCAGGCGGTATTTTTGATTCTTGCTTCGTGGCTTATCGGGCATTGTCATTTCTATAACTCCTTAATTGACTGCTATTTGCAAGTATTTTTCACGGAAGTATTTGCTGTTGGTCAATGATAATGATTGCTGCATTTCTGCTCGTCCCATGTCATGTTTTAACACGTTGATCAGGAGCTCAACTTCGGAGGTAACTTCCATGGTATCATAGGGGGTATCATAGGGGGTATCATAGGGGGTGGAAATGTCTGATTTTATTTCAGGACGATAAACGATGACCCTGAATTCATCATCCTCCAGAAATTCCGGCTCTTTCAAACCGGCATTGTTGGCTATTCGCAGCATATCCATGGTGCCTGTTCCCAATCGTTCAATATAACCTGCCAGATACATTGGATCGGCCAAAAGCGGATTGGCGGGTATCGACCGGACATCCCCCAACAACGATATAAAGGCAGATTCTAATTTCTCTTCCGTGAATTTCATTCCCTGAATTTTTCAAAAGCTTTGTAAATATTTGAATTGGAAGCACCGGTAGTACCCAAACCTTTTGCTCTCTGAATGGCGATTTCCAGTTTGTTGTCAGCACACAAATCTCTTACCCATTTTTCTTTTTCCAGAAATTCAGTCTTCTTATCATAATTCGATAGAAATGACTTTAATTCCTTTTCAACTGCATTTGAATCAATAAAATACTTGTTAGTATGCTGGAAATGCAATAAAAACCAGTACTCTACCGAAGGTAAACTATCACAAAAAATCACATTTCTCCGATTACTATACTTTCTTAATAGCATCTCCAACTTTATCTTCTCGGCTTCAACACGTTGCGAAACATCCGTGTCGAATACACAAATTGCAATACCACCACCCTCAAGAACTTTCTTGATTTTTATATCCATTTCAAGAAGTGATGTTGTCCCGAAAAAAAAGGGCTTCAAGGTGTAACGATAGCCGTATAATGTTCGAATATGTTTAAAATAACACTGTTCGGTAAGTCCTTCCCCTATCAACGTTATGACCGGTTTCTTTTGTTTACGCTTTCCAATAATTCGAGCCATGCTGTTCTTCTTATAGATTTATTTTCGGAACAGCACCAAACCTACCCATGCGGTATGCTTTTTGCAAGGATGCAATCCTCTTTAAACCATTGAATTCCACCAAAGAATAAAGCTCTGTAGCACCTGACTCGTTTTTATCGGTAAACCAAACGGCATCTTTACGGAACAACCCATCTACTTCGTCCAATAAGGGGTCATAATGAGTGGTAAACAGTAATTGCGCGTGATTATCTTTCTGGTCAAGAAACTTCTTTAAAACATACATGACCAAATCGGGATGCAACGACGATTCTATTTCATCCACTGCCAAAAATGCTTTTCGTTGTATAGCAGAGTAGATGGCTGTTTCAAGACCGGAGATCTGACGGGTGCCATCCGATTGTAATTCATCGGATAAGAAATACTTTTCCTCTCCGCGCTCGTTTCTGACAGTATGCTCAAATTCGGTATTAATCTGAGTATAGTTTTTTTCTTTTTTCAACCGTTCTTTTTCTTCTTCAGGAACATCACCGACTTTTAACATAAGCTCGAGTAAATCCGGTGTAACTTCTTGTTTAATAATTTGCGTCTCAATACCGGTGATATTAAAATCAGCTTCTTTGATGAAATCGAGCAAGTGGCTTTTCAATTTTGTGTCTTCCTGTATCTTTCGCTCGGCATAGTTGAATAAGTCCATCCTTGGTGTAATCACCGGCATGACACCTTCTTTCATCCAATCGCGTGCATCATCTATTTTGGGAAGGGAAACGTTTACCTGGTTACGAGCTGCGAAAAATGACATATTGGGCAAACACTTGATATTTATTTCTTCTTTTGCTATGCCACTTATCTTAACAACTGACGGGTTGAAGTTGACCACAGAAACATTGTTTTCCAGCCCTCTTTCAAACAGTACAGTAGGCTGCACACTACTGTAAAACGATAATTTTTCTGAAATAACCCTTTTTTCATCCAGTTCAAGTTGATACCAGTACTTTACACCTTTTGCATAAAACTTAAGCGAAAAAACCGAAGGCTGACCGGGGGTTATTTTATCCAGTTTAAAAGGAATTACATTGGTAGAAGTAGAAATGTCTTTCCGTATTTCAAACCAGAAATCATTCAAAAACTCAAAGGCGTTGAGTAAATTCGTTTTCCCAGATGCATTGGCACCATAGATCATGGCAAAACGTAGCAACCGTACTCCGGGAACTATTTCCACTACCTGATAATCTTCAAAGGTAGTATCCTTGGTGGCTTCGAAACTTAAGGTGACTTCCTCTCTAAATGAAAGAAAGTTTTTCACTTTTATCTCTTGTATCATGTTGTCTTATTTTTTTTGATTATCACTCTGCAAATATAATGCAATAATCGACAGATTGTTCATTCTATTATATATAATTGCTGTTTTAATGCAAATATAAATAATAAAATAGCATTAAGTACTGATTTTATTCCAAATATTATATCAATTAACTACCCAGAACATTTAAATAAAGCATCTACTCTCATTCTCCAGGTTTCAAATCTCTTTTCCCGTAGGGAATCAATATCCATAGAAAACCAATGTTCCATAAGCCCTTTCCCCGTAGGGGATTAACCAGGCATGTATTTTATTTCTCTTTCACTCCCCACCGCTTTGCAAATTCTTTCAAGATCTTTTTCTCTATCCCAGGCCACAGCAACTTATCTACCGTCAGTGGGGGTTAATTTTTCTTCGGTGAATTTCTTAGATTTATTTCTTTTTTAGTTTCTTGATATCCTCTTCTATTTCTTTTAAACTTTGTTCTTTTTCAATTTCACTAAGTGTTTCTTTATATTTTTCATACTCTTTGGCAGATTTTTGTAAAGCCATTTCGTGACTTATTTTCCCGGCATGAGTTAACAATTCCCTGCCATTAAGTTGCAATAAACTATCAAGACGAATTATCCAATCTTTCATGTACATGGGAGTATGCTGCTGAGCCATCGTTTCAGCAAATGCAAGGTACTGTTCGACCAATAAACCAAGCAACTTTATTTCATCTTCTTTCAGATAATTTTTGGCAATACTTATATCTGTTTTCTTCACG
>CAIYOZ010000412.1 GCA_903927945.1 uncultured Bacteroidales bacterium
AATCATCCTCGCTTTTAAATTGAGTAAGGAATTCTTGGAAATCTTTTGGGTATAGTTCTTTGTTTAGCATTTACAAAGTTACAATATAATTTTACTTGTTCTAAGCAGATAAGCAATTTTTTTTATACACTGAAATAGTTGGACCTTTTTCTGTCGTGACGCTAATAAAATGATGGCTTATCCCAGTTCGTACCGGGCTCTCCAACGCAAAGGCTGGCTTTTATGAATTTACCCGTCCTGTCATTTAAAATATCGACAATCAATTGCGACACGGCCTGCCGGGTTACCTGGGCACCTTCAAAAGGTTCCCCTTTAGATGTAAGATGGTAATTCCGGTTTCCTTCGCTGTTGTAAAGCCAGGTAAGCCTCAAAATAGTGTACTCTAAATCCGGAGTTTCAACCAGCGACGAGGTATCTTTGTGGAGTTGAATCCCCCGCGTACCGAGCATTCTGAGGTTCCATTGGCCAAAAGCTCCCGGTACCTCATCATAAATACCCAGTATCGAGGCCACGATGATTCTTTTGATTCCGGTAGCTTGCATCGCCTTCACAATGGTTTGAACGCCTTCCTTGCTGTTCATGTCATTGAGGTAAATGGAGTCAATACCGTTCATAGCCTGCACAAGTGCATCATACTCGGTAAAATCACCATCTGTCAATGAAACCCTGTCAGATAAGGCGTCCTTCAGTCTACGTGAAGCATTACGGGCATAAAGTACAAGCTCGTTATCGGTTTGTTTCAGCAAGTCAGTTGTAAGCATTCGGCCTATTTGCCCGGCGGCCCCCAGAATTAGTATTTTCATGTCGAATTCAGATTAAGTGCTTGGAATATAATGTCTTAATTCGAAACACATAGAACCACATAGCAAGAACACATAGCAACACATAGTTTAATTTAGTATTATAATTTTACTTTTACTTATCTATGTGGTTCTATGTCAACGATATATTAATCATGATCAAATTCTATAATATTAAAAACTATGTGGATCTATGTTTCTATGTGAACTATGCGTATAATATTAATTTTGCATTGACCATGGTATTATTGACATTAAATTTGTTCTCCTGCTTAAGTTATCTGAAAACGTTTTTCCGGGGCAATAGTTTTTGAAACAAGGCAAAGAATAGCAATCATGCATACTGATGATTGGTTACAGATCCCTCTTTCTGAATCCCATTTCAAATCATCTTACGCCACTGCCAGCACTTTTCCGCACCCGGCATTCTTTACCTCCACCGGCTCGCCTGTAAATCCGATATTGCCGAATTCAACAGCGATGCTCAACAGCATGGTCACATCATCGGTCATCCTGGCTATTTGCGAAGCAGACATCGTTGCCGTGATGGTTTGCGAGGGAAGGATGGTCTGAGTAGGCTTCCAGTCTCCTGTCACTGTCACGCTCGCACCGTGAAGCTTGGCCACCAAAGGTTTGTAATTGTCGATATCGGGATCGTACACCATATCCGAAATGGTGCCTACCACGATGATCAACCTGAAAAACGGCAGTTTCTGAATGTTTTGCAGATCAATGTCGGTATTGATACGGGGAATCTCCACCACGGCTTTTAGGTTGTCCCTGTCAAGCTCCCATTGGGGTGCCACGCGCAGTACGGAGCTCAACGGGTAGTTGCGGTTGAAATTAAAACCTTCCAGCGCCTGTTTGTAGGATGTCAGTTTCAGGCTCCGTCTCCCTTTTTCGGAAGTGGTGTCCAGCTTCATCAGGCTTTTACCGATTCCGTTCAGCACCGGGGTCATGTTGTAATCCGCCAGGCTGTGCAGTCCACCAAAGGACATCCGCGCCAGTGAACCGAACTTGGCGCACCCCCCGAACTCTTTTTGTAGTTTACGTACCTCACCATAAGTTGGCGAGGTTGCCATCTGATGCTTCGTCGGACCGCCCTTGGTCCGCATAAAAACTTTATCACTTCCTTTCAGGCTGTAAAAGGAAACACCCTTGATGCCTCCGTTCATTTGAATTGCTCCCTTGATAATTGCCATGTTGTTTAGTTATTTGGTTAATTAGTTATTTGGTTATTTGGTTAATTGGTTGATTAGTTAATTGGTTAATTAAGTTGATTGGTTGATTAAGTTGATTAGTTGATTAAGTTGACTGGTTGATTATGTTGATTGGTTGATTATGTTGATTGGTTTAATGCTCAATTTGCTGATATGCAGACTACCAACTACCAACTATAAACTACCGACTACCTGCCTTCCTCCTGCCTTCCTCCTGCCTTCGTAATACCTTGAATTTTATAACAAAGATACACATTCTATTTTAATTACATACATGTTACATAGATATTACATACCTATATGTGTATGTGATGTATATGTAACGTATATGTAACATGTATGCAATATCTATGTAATATCTAAAGACCGTGGCACTTCAAAGGCAGGAGCAAGGCATGCCGGAGAATAGATCAACGGATAAACCTTTTGGAGTACGAAGTACCCAAGAGTTTTCTTGATGAATTTAAAGAAACGCTAATGAAACCTTTCGTCGTCCGTAGGACACGAAAGCGTTTTCTTTGTTGCTCCAATTAAGAAAATGCTTCAAGGTAATTCGTACGCTTTCAGGTTTTGTTTGAGAACAGAAGTGGGAGGGCAATTAATACTTTCTCAACATTTATGAGTTGCACTCCCGCTTCTATTGGAAACCTGTTGGAATGCGAAGCTCACACAGCGAACGAACTCGCTGATAAATGATGTGATTACGGGGAAATAAAAGTAACTGAATAAAATAATGGAAGGATTTATAACGCTGAATGCTATGATTCAATAGTTTTGTAATTGGATATGATTTTGGTAATGATGATATTTTGGAAGTTATCGATTTTGTAAATTATGTACCAGGTAGTCGTGGAATTTCTTCGATATTTGTACACTTTGTCACCAAATAGCTTATGGGCAGCATAGGTTGCTTTTGAGTGGTAGGTCTTGTAACCGATTGAATAACATTGTTTTTCAATGTCATCAACATATTGTAAGGCATGTTCTAATTCTAATGCACCTTTTTTCCAGGTAATTAAGGCAGTAAAGATGTCTTTCAGATCTTCGAAGGCTTCTTGCGAGAGATGAACATTCTTCATGCAGGATTGATAAATGATTATTTTGCAGCTGGATCATTTTCATACAAAGATTTTACATGCTCCCTAATCTGGTCAAAACCGTCTTTTAGGGAAATGCAGCCTTCGGGGATTGAATCAGAAACGACTGTTGAATCAATAAACTCAACCGTTTCGGGATAACGACGTAGTTCATTTTCCAGGCGTTTTCCGTCAGGGGTATCGGTATTTATTTTTACGGTAATAGTCATGGCAGTTCAGTGAATTGATTACGATACAAATATACTATCATTTTTGATAACTAATAATCCTTTATCGGGTATATTTATTATTGAAAGTACAGTGGTATATTTCTCCCAATTTTTGGAATGCATGCTTTGCTGATTCAGCAGCTGATATGGTATCCGTCTCACTTCCGGTATGGTCAGTTGAAACCGGATATTCAAGATTTAGAATATGATTTCTGATCGGGTCAAAACCCTCTTTGAGTGATAAATATCCTTCGGGGACATCCTCTGAAACGACTATTGAATCAATAAACTCAACCGTTTCGGGATAACGGCGAAGTTCTTTCACCAGGCGTTTTCCGATAGGGGAATCGATATTTATTTTTACGGTAATGATCATAGTAGTTCCACTTAAAAGTTTACAATACAAATGTACTAACATTATGTATGAAACCAATATCCTGGAACAAAAGTTCTTAGCGTAAGCCAAGCAATTGATCGACAAAACAAACACGAACGAACTCGAGTTTACAAAGAGGTTACCAAAAGAAATTTCTATGCTCGAGTTTAATAAGGGTGACGCAATATCACCTGGAAAAGGTATGACAAATAGTTAACAGAGTATAAAGTTATATTTAATGGAAGTTAAACTTTCGGGTGCTCGGGATGTCAGGAGCTATCAGGGGCTATCAGGGGCTATCAGAAAGTGATTTACTGAATTTTACAGGGTAACAGGGAGTTGTTCAGGTAGATAAGTCACACTATCTTTGATTCGTTTAACGCTATGAAACTTGTCATTAGATTCTACAATTGATATATTTTATCGTGTTGATAAGGCATAATATTATACTGGAAACAAGGAAGAAGAAAAGTAGGGAATGGGGAAACAAGGCAACATACACGCTGCGGACCTGAATACAAATTTGCTGGAAACATTTATTGCCAACCAACAGCAACTCATTCAGGAAAACAAACTACTCAAACAACAGTTTGAGCAGTTTGCAACCATCGTGTATGCGGCTCTTTCCATCACTCCACCCAGCGAACGAGTCTATACCTCCAAAGAAATCTGCGAGATACTCCATATCACCCGCAACACCCTCACGGCTTATGTTCAAGGTGGAAAAATAAACTGCTCAAAACCGGGTAGGGGAATGCTGTTTACCCAAACCCAATTGAATGACTTTTTAAGGACCCAGCATCCTTTAAAAGCATTGGAATTAAAAGTGCAATCTAATTAACAAAACGGTAGTTTTTTCAACTAAAAATGAGTATTTTTGAACTCTGAAATCAAATCAACAATTATTGGCTTGAATTTCAGATTCTTTATTCAATGTCGTTTAAGAATTAGAACGCGGATAAAACGGATGTAAACATCGCTGATTAACACAGATTTTATTCTTTCTGATCCGTATTGATCAGCGTTTGTAAATCCGCTTCATCCGCGTGCTGCCTTTTTATATCGTTACTAAACGACATTGATTCATTATTTATTCATTTATCAAGTTTCATTGTGGCTAAGACAGTAAAAGAAAAGAGTATAGAGGAATCGTTGTGGGATTCGGCGAATAAGTTGCGTGGAACGGTGGAGTCGTCGGAATACAAGCATGTGGTGCTGGGATTGATCTTCCTGAAGTTCGTGAGCGATAAGTTTGAGGAAAGACGGGCGGAACTGACGGGGGAAGGGAAAGAAAAGTACCTGGAGATGGTGGAATTCTACACCATGAAGAACGTGTTCTTCCTGCCCGACATTGCCCGTTGGAGCTTTATCATGGAAAATGCCAAGCAGCCCGACATAGCCTTGAAGATAGACACCGCCCTCTTCACGGTAGAGAAAAACAATCCTTCGCTGAAAGGCGCCTTGCCCGATAATTACTATTCAAGGATGAACCTGGATGTGAGGAACAACATCGACACCTTGCGCGACCGGCAGCAGGATATCGTGGGAAGGGTATACGAATACTTCCTCAGCAAGTTTGCCCTGGCAGAAGGAAAAGGGAAAGGTGAATTCTACACCCCGAAAAGCATCGTGAACCTGATAGCCGAACTGATAGAACCCTACAAAGGAATTATCTATGACCCCGCTTGTGGTTCAGGAGGTATGTTTGTACAATCCATCAAGTTTATCGAGAGCCATCACGGGAATAAGAAAGAACTGTCCATTTATGGGCAGGAATATACCGCCACCACTTACAAACTTGCAAAGATGAACCTGGCTATCCGGGGTATCTCCGCCAACATGGGAGCCGTGCCGGCAGATACCTTTGGCAAAGACCAACACCCCGACCTGAAAGCCGACTACATTATGGCTAACCCACCCTTTAACCAGAAGGACTGGCGGGCGGACAACGAACTGACAGACGATCCACGCTGGAAAGGATACGAAGTGCCACCTACCGGGAATGCCAACTATGCCTGGATACTGAATATGGTGAGCAAGCTCTCGACCAACGGTGTAGCAGGCTTTATCCTGGCCAATGGTGCTCTCTCGGGTAGTGGTACGGAATACGAGATACGCAAAAAGCTGATTGAGAACCGACTGGTGGAGGCTATATTGGTACTGCCGCAAAACATGTTTTATACCACCAACATCAGTGTGACCATGTGGATTGTGAACCACAATAAAAAAGCCCGCACGGTACAGATAAACGAAGAGATTAAGCAGTACCGGGACCGTGAGAACGAAATCCTGTTTATGGACCTGAGGCAGATGGGGGAGCCGTTTGAAAAGAAATATACTCAATTTGCGGGAAGTGATATTCGGGATATTGCAGGGACATTTCATACCTGGCAACACTGTGATTCTGACTGTGATTCAAATGATTCATGTGATAAAGATGATTTAAAAGAAGATGATAAGAAAAAAAGAAACTATTTAGACATACCGGAGTATTGTTATTCGGCTTCTTTAGAGGAAGTGCGGGCAAAGGATTATTCGTTGGTGCCCAGCAAATACATTGAATTTGTGAACAGGGATGAGAATATCGATTTTGACGAGAAAATGAGCAGCCTGCAAAAAGAGATGGGTGAACTGTTACGAGCCGAGATTCAATCGAAAAAGGATTTATTGACGGTGTTTAAGGAATTGGGGTATGAACTGTGATTCAGATGATTTATGTGATTAAAATGATTTAAAAGGGAAGAAAAACGATGCATCTTATAATATCCGGAATAGAAGGGAATAAGGGCAGAATCGAGGGGGAGTGTCTTTTCTACGAAGCGGAAAAAAGAAGAAAAATAAGGTTTTAAATATAATACAAGATAGGAATACAATTTATTATTGATTGATTATTAGCTAATTAACATTAGATAAATGGCAGGGTACGAAGGGGAAAATAAGGTTTTAAATATATTATTAGACTTAAAAAAAATTGATTTTAGGAATGTTTATTAGTATGTTACAATTAGCTGTGTTTTTGCATCGAAAACAAAAATAAGTTTTTTTTATTAGACCCTTATTTTTATATCTTTAACCCTTCGTAGAAAACCAACG
>CAIYOZ010000413.1 GCA_903927945.1 uncultured Bacteroidales bacterium
TCACTTTATCCTCACCTTTCAATCTGTTAATCATGCAACTCTTCCACTGAATTGTGTAACAGGTGAGACTGGTAAATGAGCTTACTTTGTATTATAAAATAATACTTACCATTTTTAAATTGAGAACCCTATGAAAACAGATGAATTATATAATCGATTGGATATCTTTAAAGATAAAATCAAACAGAGGCTACTGGAGTTAATGAATGAAGACAACGTGTTTCTACAAAAAAAAGAAGATGAGATGTATGGTAAACTTCTGATTAAGCATAATCTACGGGAAGAAGATTTTTACATCTGATCACTCATTCCTCATTCCTCGTTCCTCATTCCTGATGAATGATTCCTGATGAATGCGTAAATCATGCAACTATTTCCTTGAATTGTGTAACAGGCACGTGCAATAAAATGTCTTATTTTGTAATGTAAAAACGAATTTACGATTTCATACAGAAACCCTATGAAAACAACTGAATTAAACGAAAATTGGGAACAACATAAAGGCAAGCTTAAACAAAAGCTAGTGGAATTGACGGATGATAATCTGTTGTTTTCAGCCGATAAGAAGGATGAAATATATGACAGACTTCAAATTGTACAGGAAAAACCACAAGTTGATTCTCCTGCTGCCATTGTCGAACTATAATTGATGGTTCCACCGGCTGTTAATTGATTTAATGCGTGAATTATGAAACTCTTTGTCCAAATTGTGTAACATGTTTTAGTACTTAATTGTCTTATTTTGCATCATCTAATCGAATCTACTATGAAAAATAAGAAATTTATGAAACCGGATGAATTCTATGAAAATTGGGAGGACTATAAAACCCTTGTTAAAAAGAAATTGGCTAAGTTAATCGAAGATGATTTGTTGATTTCAAAAGACAAAGAAGAAGAAATACTAAAGCTTGTCCGTTCAAAATTTCAAAAAGGAACAACAAATTCCATTCACTGACCTCCCGTGTTTCCTCCGACGAAGGGGCATAAGATCCACTGTCTTATGGGGGATGAATCTCTTAATCTATTTCATTAGCTTGGGGATCTTAAAGAACCAGCCCTTTACTGCCTCTGTTTTATATCTATTTATAAACAAATCTCTACTTCTCAAAACACCTCTTTTCACATCCCCTTTAGCTTGGGGTTCTTTCATTTCACCGCCACCACTTTTCCGCATCCCGCATACTTTACCTGCACCGGTTCATCCGTCATGCCTAAGCTTCCGAATTCTATAGCGATGCTCAGCAGCACGGTGACATCGTCCGTCAGTTCAGCCACCAGTTCCTCATTCTGTTGAACGGTCAGTATTTGTTCGGGCACGATGGATTGCGCCTTAAACCATTCGCCGGTGGTGGTATTGCTGGCTCCGTGAAGGTCAGGCACCAAAGGTTTATATTCATTTTTTGTTTCATTATAGGCCAGGTTCGATACGGTACCAATGGTAATCATCAACCTGAAGAATGGCAATTTCTGTATATTCAGCAAGTCAATCTCCGTATTGATGCGCGGGATGGTTACCGTAGCCAGTAAGTTTTTCCGATCCAGCACGCTTTGCGGGGATATACGCACCACGGTGTTGAAGGGGTAGTTGCGGTTGAAATTAAAGCCTTCCAATACATCCTTGTTCTCCGTGAGTTTCAGATTCCGTTTTCCAACTTCCGAAACCGTATCCAGCTTCATCAGGCTCTTGCCCATGCTGTTCAATACCGGGTTGACGTTGTAGTCAGCTAACCGTTGCAACCCTCCGAAGGCTTTCCGCACTTTACATCCAAACTTCGAACACCCGCCAAACTCCATGTTCTGCTTGCGCGTATTCTCAAACTCGGGTGCCTTGGCAATTCGTTTCTTGGTGGTTATTCAGGCATCAACAACATACTACCTACTGCACAAAACATACTACCTGCCATCCAAAAACAGTATCCCGATTGGGGAGATATGCAATGTCTGGCAATTTTTCATGAAAATAAGTGATTTTTAAAATGCAGTAATCCAATATGTTGAAATAAATATTATGCAACTTGCAGGGCAAGTTGCATGTTTAATATTTTATTTCTTCTCAAATTTGCATCGTCATTCCGTACAGGGATTCACGAAGCAAAAAATGGAAACAGCCACCCACCTACAAACCGATGCCCACATCACGTACCTGGTGGAAGTACTCTTGCAGGAGATCCATGATCTCAAGGCATCGGTGAACAGGCTGGAATCACCCATAACGGCTCAACTGTATACGGAAGAGGAGGCGGCAGCGCTGTTGAACGTATCGAAGAAATCGCTGTACAGGTGGCGGCTTGACGGAATGATCCATTACTACCAGATGGGGGACAACATCCGGTATAGCCTGCGGGATATCCTGGAATTTGAGAAGGGGTGCCGTAGATAGAGTGACTGTGATTAATATGATTCTTTTGATTTATGAACTATGATACTGTTGGTTTGTTACACTTGACTATTAACTTTCCGGTAACTGATGTGCTGACCATTACCGGGTCGAGGAAATAATCTATAGTATTAAAAATCGATCATTGTTAGTATGACCTACGAAACCTATCAACATCTGATTTATAGCTGGATGGTATTGGGAGTTGTCATATCCCTGGTATTGCTTCGGGTGGCAGCACCTTTTGGGAGGCATACAACCTCAGGATGGGGCCCGATGATCAATAACAGGATGGGGTGGATGGTGATGGAGATGCCAGGGATGATGTTGCTGATGTATTTTGTGATCACCAACATTACCAGTCAGAATATTGTAACGGGAGTACTGGTGGGGTTTTACATGTTCCACTATATCAACCGGGCATTTGTGTACTCTTTCCGCATCCACACGCGGGGGAAAAAGATACCGGCAATCGTTGTTTGTTTTGGCATATGCTTTAACCTGGTGAACGGGTTCTTTTTGGGGTATTATTTTGGGCACTTCGCACAGTACAGTCTTGATTATTTTATAACCCCACAGTTTATCGCCGGGACTGCCCTGTTTGGTACGGGTATTTACATCAACTGGAAATACGATAACAAATTGATTCATCTGCGACGGTCCGGGGATACAGGCTATGTGATACCGTTTGGAGGACTGTTTGAATGGGTGAGTTGTCCCAACCTGCTGGGGGAAATCATCGAGTGGAGCGGCTATGCCTTGCTGTGCTGGAACCTGCCTGCCGTATCGTTTGTGGTATGGACGGCAGCTAACCTGATACCACGGGCACTGTCGCATCACAAATGGTACAAGAAACGGTTCGGAGATTATCCCGAGGAGCGAAAAGCACTCTTTCCGTTTGTGCTGTAAGGAAAGAACCCCAAGCCCTAAAGGGGATGTTAAGAGTTGTGTTTTGAGTTTGAAGGGGTTATTAATAGAATAGCACGCGGATAAACGCTGATGTGGCGGATTAAAAACAGATAAGAAAAATACTTCGTATTTTTGATTTCAATTAAAGAATTAAGTATTTGGAACTATATATTGTCCTGTTTTATTTCTTGAAAAATACAAATTAAACAGTTATTCTAATAAGGGAATAAGGGTATTAATCTGGGGGATTTGGTTCTCTACTAAGGGTTAATATTTAAATATAAGGGCTTTAAATAATAAACCTTATTTTTATTTTTCACCCTTAGTAGAAATATTAAGCAACAACGGCTAAACCCCAAAAATAGTTCATTCTATTGTTTTCAATTTTAAAAATGAGACTTTACTTTAGTGGCTCATGATAATTACAACAACTTCTATTTAGGGACACGCGATTTCCATATCGCGTTCTTCCTATTCAAATTTATTATTCGCGATATGGAAATCGCGAGTCACAATAATAAATTTTTCATTTTACACGGAAGGTTTTGCTTTTGTGGTGCATTACGAACATTTTCATTTTCAGAATGTTATTTCAACGTGCCTGGTTATTTTGACGCTAATGAATATACCCGGGAGATTTGATCATTTACGCTAAAAAACAACTGAAATGAAAAAATTATTTATTCTTCTCATGATTGCCTCAGCCATGCTGGGGTGTGGACATAAGAAATCCATGCGGGGTGCCTGGAAAGTGGTGAGTTTTGAAAACCGGGTGGGTGACAAGGTAAAACTGAAACTGAATGGCAATATGACCGGAAATGAATTGAAAATCTGGTCGAGAAATTATTTTATGTATGTGGGTCGGTACAAAACAGATTCCGCCAAGATTGAAAATTACGGGAGCGGCACCTATACCCTGGATGGCGATCATTATGTGGAAACGATCATCAACACGGGCAATGTGATGCAGAGCGCTTCTATCCGCATTTTGCTGGAAAGAAAGAAAGATACGATCATACAGACCTGGCCGGCGGATGACAAGTGGGCAATTGATAAGAATAATTATTTCGTTCAGAAACTCGTGAGGGCGGAATGAAGGCCCCCAAGCCCCTAAAGGGGA
>CAIYOZ010000414.1 GCA_903927945.1 uncultured Bacteroidales bacterium
AGTTTTTTTTTTTTTCTTTCAGTAGAAACATTATCCTTTTTTCAGTCTTTGATCTGAATTGATATCATTATGTTTCTAATACATTGCAAAAATAAGCATAATGCTACAATAATGTATCATGTTCTACCAAAAAGTAGGAAATATATTTTTATGGGTTGCAATATGGTAGTTTAACGCTTTGTTTGCTATCATTTGTTAACCAATTGCGGCATGCAAATTACATATTGATATTATTATAGAATAAAATCTTACGAATTGTTTAGTCATTCCCTGCCTTTTACATTGATTTGTTATCTTTATCGGTGTTCTGTATGATTTCAATTCGTCTTTTTTTCAAAATAGGACAGTGTTTTTGATGAAATCCACAAGTTTCGCAGGGTATGTTCTTCAAAAAGTGCAAAAAAAACGTTGTTTGAAACTTTAGTTTAGATTGAAGAAGTGAAAGTCAATTAACTGTACCAAATGCAATACTGTTAAATGTCGGTTTGCTTAAAACAAGAAACGCCCGGATTTATCCGGGCGTTTCTGCAATATCTGTCAAATGTTGTTTATATCTCGAGTCGTTTCATGGCTTCAATTGTGTTTTCACGACTTCCGAAGGCTGAAAAGCGTACATAACCTTCTCCGCTTGCCCCAAAACCGGCACCGGGTGTGGTTACAATGTTCTTTTCATTCAATAGGTAATCGAAGTAACCCCAACTGGTCATTCCTTTCGGTGCCTTGGCCCATACATAAGGAGCGTTCACCCCGCCATAAATAGTATACCCTGCCTTGATCAGGCCTTCGCGTATGATCCTGGCATTCTCTGTATAGAAATCGATGAGTGCTTTCACCTGTTTTTTGCCTTCCTGGCTATAGGTTGCTTCTGCTGCACGTTGCACCACATAGGACGTGCCGTTGAACTTGGTACACTGCCTGCGATTCCAGAGTTTGTTTATGGAAACCGGATCACCATTCTCGGAATAACCCATCAATTCTTTCGGGACAACCGTATAGCCACAACGTGTTCCTGTGAACCCGGCTGTCTTTGAAAAGCTGCGGAACTCTATGGCTACTTCCCGGGCACCTTCTATTTCATAGATACTGTGTGGCACGTTATCTTCGGTAATAAAAGCTTCATAGGCTGCATCAAACAGAATAATCACCTGGTTTTCCCTGGCATAATCTACCCAAACCGTGAGCTGTTCCTTGGTTAATGTTGTTCCTGTCGGATTGTTCGGGTAACAAAGATACACCAGATCCACCACTTCGATTGGCAGTTCAGGCACAAACCCATTTGCTTCGTTGCAAGCCAGGTATATAAGGTTAGTCCATTCTCCGGTCTTTGTTGGCTCACCGGCTCTTCCTGCCATGGCATTTGTATCCACATACACCGGATAACTTGGGTCGGTTATGGCAACCCGGTTGTTGAAATCGAATATGTCTCCGATATTCCCGGTATCACTCTTGGCACCATCACTTACAAACACTTCATCAATTTCAACGTGTATCCCTTTCGAAGTAAAATCATTTTCCACAATGGCTTCCCGTAAAAAGGAATACCCTTGCTCAGGGCCGTATCCCCTGAAAGTACTTTCACTTCTCTGTTCTTCAGCTGCTTTTATGAGCGCATCGACTGAAGCATCAGGCAATGGCAGGCTTACATCGCCTATTCCCATTCGAATAATGGATGCCTCCGGATGTTGTTCCTTATGTTGTGATACTCGTTTTGCGATTTCTGAAAACAGGTAGGTTGCTGGGATTTTAATGAAATTCTCGTTTATCTGTGCCATCTATTAGTTTGTAGTTTATAGTAAGTAGTCGGTAGATTATAGTTGGTAGTTGGTAGTCGGTAGTAAGTAGTCGGTAGTTAATAATTAGTTTTAATCGGTATCGTAATCTGAAAAATACTACACTACCCACTGCCCACTACCGACTAGCTACTTCCCGCTAGATTTCTCCTTCGAAGACAGTAGTGGCGTTTCCGGTTAGATATACATGGTTATCGAAAGCATTCCATTCAATCACTAGTTCACCGCCTAATAGCTCCACCGTTGTTTTGCGGTCATTGAAGCCGTTTAAAGCCCCTGCTACGACAGTTGCGCAGGCTCCGGTACCGCAGGCCAGTGTTTCACCCGATCCTCTTTCCCATACGCGCATTTTAAGTCGGTCCATGGAGAGTATCTCCACAAATTCTACATTTGTCTTTTTTGGGAAGATAGGGGCATTCTCTATGGTCGATCCTGTTTTAGGCAGGTTCAATTTGCCGATATTTTTTGTAAAGATCACTGCATGTGGGTTACCCATGGACACACAGGTTATATGGTATTGAGTGGTTGAATTAAAATACACCATCTCGTTCTTGACACTTGGCTTGTTAAACGTAACCGGAATCCTGCTAGATTCTAAGATTGGTTCCCCCATATCCACTGTCACGCTATTCACTAACTTGTCATCCCCCAAAAATAATTTCAACTTCTTAATGCCCGATAATGTTTCAAGCGTCAAATTCGTCTTGTCGGTCAATCCTTTGTCATACACGAACTTGCCGATACACCGGGCAGCGTTGCCACACATTTCAGCCTCCGAGCCATCTGCGTTTAGCATTTGCATACGAAAGTCGCAATAGGTTGATGGCAAAATAAGTACCAACCCATCAGAACCAATCCCTTTGTGCCTGTCGCTCCAGCGAATAGCAAATTCAGTAGGGTTCTCTATCTTTTCCTCAAAACCGTTCACGTAGATATAATCGTTTCCGATTCCGTGCATTTTTGTAAATTTCATTTTCCTTGAATGTTAACTTGTCAAATTCCTAATTCCTATTTTGCAAAATTAATCATAATGTCATGATTTTAGATGATACTCGCTATCTCATTTGTGAATAATTTACAAATGATTACGATTTGACAGTATTAGTTATATATATATGAGATATTAAATTTAATTAGCTCGTTATTATAATAAAATGAAATATGTGTTTTAAATATAAACAGATTAAAAGGAGGAAATATAGTTCACTTATGCCTGATTCAATCTTATGATCCATCGAATAAATACCTCTCTTGAAACCGATTATAACTATATAATTCAAAAGACAAGAAATTGTTTAAATCTGAATGATTTTTATTTCATTCAGCCTTGTTTCGGTGAATGTGAAATATAAAATAATCATGTATTTAAAAATAAACTGTTTAAAGGAGGTGTATTGAAATCCACGTTCTTTTTATTTGTGTGGATTTAGCCCATTTTCAGTAGTATACTTCTTTTCCATTTATTCATAGTTCAGAGGGGGTTGCGAGGGGGTTCCATGGGGTGTATCCCTCCAAACCCTCACTGAACCCTCACTGAACCCTTACTGAACCCTCACAGAAATGCGAAGAGATGAAGAAGGAGAAGTGAAGAATTGAAGACTTGATTTTGTATACGAATCATAGCTGATGCGCCATTGTTATAATACATTCCACGATTCTGCAACTCTACTCGAAATTCGTTCATGGATAAGAATGTGATTCTAGAAACAAAGGGTATTTAATCATTCAATGGAGGAAAATAATCCGATTTGGCTGGAACCTGGAGAGGCTGAAAAAAATAAAACCCCCTATAAGTATGATTTATAGAGGGTTATTTGTTTTGAATGGTGACCCCGGTGGGGCTCGAACCCACGACCCACAGATTAAGAGTCTGTACAATGTGGATTTCTGTACTTTTCACTACATTTCATATTTGAATTAAATATCTTATAATCAAAGCACAAAGATATAATCATTTTTCATTATATTTCATTATTCCAATTATTTGTTGTATTTTTGTATGTGATTTGTATGTTCAATAAAAAACACATTTCAAAAATTCAATAAATATGTTTGACTATTCATCAAATGGCGTATCGCTATCACTTGTTAGAGATGCTCGCAAAAAGGATTCATTAAGTGAGAATTGCCCTTTACGATGGCGTGTGACTTACCAACGGAAACAGGTATATTACAGCACTGGTATATTGTTTAGTCTACAAGACTGGGAACTATTAATTAGTGATTCTCGAAAAAAAGAAATTAAAGCATACAGGGAAACATTGCAGGCCTATTACGATAATGTTTTGAAAATTAATATCAAAGCACTTGCCGAAAGTGGTACATTTAATTTTGATACTCTAAACATCCGACTAAGTAAAACGGCAGGCGATGACCTTTTATCAGCTTTTGATTTGAAGATAGAACGAATGAAAACCGATGATCGTATCGGGAACGCTTCGTTTTATCAATGTGCCAAAAACTCTATTACTGCATATACTGACAAAAAGCTCAAGATTTCAGATATAACTGTTAGTTGGTTAAATGGATATTATAAACATTTAATCAGCAAAGAAAAACCTATTAGCTATGCAACAGCCGGGATGTATCTTCGTTCGCTTCGTGTGCTTTTGAACGATGCCAAAGCATCCGGATTGATAGCAGAAAGTAATTATCCATTTGGAAAAAACAAGTTTGTTATTCCAACACAGAAAGGGCGTGATTTAAGCCTGGAACTTTCCGAAATTAAACTAATTGCAGAATATCAATGTAACAGTAAGTCGATGGAGATGTGCCGGGATTTGTGGTTATTTTCGTTCCTGGCCAATGGAATTAATTTTGGTGATATGCTTACTTTGAAATTTGAGAATATCAGTAAGGGCGAAATATATTTTATGAGAGCTAAAACCATACGAACCTCAACCGAAAAAACTGACATTATCATCCCGGTATTGGAACCACTACAGGATATTATCGACAAGTGGGGAAACGAACCGGCCCCGAAAAAATATATTTTTCCGTTCCTGAATGATTGCAAGAATAAAACGGATATAAAGCGGGAAATTTTGAACGTAATACGATTGACCAACAAACAGATTAAAAAGGTTACAACAGCTTTAGAAATGCCAGACATATCAACTTATAACGCCCGACATTCATACGCCACCATATTGGCAAAAAACCGTGTTCCCGAAAGCTACATCGCTGAAAGTTTAGGACACAGCAAAAAAACAGTAACACAGGGCTATTACGGTGGATACAACAAGAAGGAACGGATTACGTATAACAGTTTACTATTATGGAAGTAAGAAAATCACATTGTAAAAACAGTTCACTTTAAAAAGTTAAAACCATGAAAGAAGAAAAGGACTTAGAGAATGAGAAAATGTGGAACTCAATGCTCAAATTCGGATTATCATTGAATGAGCTACCTTATTTTGTTAAGTTGAAAGGACAAATTGAACGTGGAGATGTTGAAAAGAATATCACGGCAGTGTTGAATTTTTTAGCTGGTAAAGTTAGCAGGTGTAATGATAACTTTCAAACTGCTGAAATACAGACTGCTAAATTTGCTTGGTTATGGGCAAACTACTTTGCTGGTAGACCCGACCGACTTATGCGGTTGGTAGAATACAACATCGAAACACTACCTAAAGGAGATAAATTCATTAACTCTGTAAAAAGTCAAGAAGTAGGACTAAACTACAAGATTGAAAATAATATAATTGATGTAGATTCGCTTAAAGAAGAAATTGAAATTATCAAAATAGGATTTCCAAATGATAAGATTAACTTATTCGCAGAAAGAGCCTTGAATAGGTATGTTAAACATAAAGTAGAGTTTAATAAA
>CAIYOZ010000415.1 GCA_903927945.1 uncultured Bacteroidales bacterium
ACTCCCATAGAAATTTAATGAAAAAACGAACTTAGAGAATAGTGTTTACTCTAAGTCCGTTTTTTTGCGTTCTACAAACGGCTGATTTGGGATGCTTACGGACTAAGGACTAATGACTAATGACTATTGATCAAAAGAAAAGAGGAATCGGTTTATACGATTCCTCTTTTAATATTTACCTTCCGTTTGAGTTAAACAACTCCTACAACTTCATATCCAATTGTTTCTACAGCGTTTTTAATGGTTTCATCGCTTACATCATGTGTAAGTTTTAGTTGTGCTGAATTAGATTCCAGGTCAACTGTTGCTTCTACACCCTCAATTGAATTCAAGACTTTTTCGATACGAGCTGAACAATGAGGGCAGCTCATTCCTTTTATTTGCAAAATTTTGTTTGACATAATGTTTTTGTATTTGTATTTTTACTTATAAAATTGGTTCTTGTTTTATCAATGAAACGGTTGGTTTAAACCGCAATAATCGCAATGCATTCAACACCACCGTAATGGAACTGAAACTCATGGCAGCAGCTGCAAACATAGGGTTGAGCTTCCAACCCAGCATACTATAGAACACACCCGCTGCCAAGGGTATGCCTATGATATTGTAAAAAAACGCCCAGAATAAGTTTTGTTTGATATTCACCATCACCGACTTGCTTAACCGCAACGTAGTGACAGCATCCAACAGATCACTCCGCATCAAGACTATGTCGGCTGATTGAATGGCAATATCCGTACCCGCCCCAATGGCAATGCCCAGGTCGGAACGTGTCAGGGCAGGCGCATCATTGATGCCATCGCCAATCATTGCTACCCGTTTGCCATCTGCCTGCAACCTGGCAATCTCTTTATCTTTATCCCCAGGAAGCACTTCGGCTACCACTGTCGAAATACCAAGTTGTTGTTGAATGGCAGCGGCCGTTTTTGCATGATCGCCCGTGAGCATTACTACCTGCATACCGAGGGATTTAAAATATCCAATGGCTTCCTTACTGGTTGGTTTCAGCACATCAGCTACTGCGATTAACCCCAACACTTCATTCTTATCCGCTATAAACAACGGAGTCTTCCCCTGTTCGGCTAATTTGTCGGACAATTCTTCAAACTCATGAAGAATCAGTTTATGGTCTTTTATCAGCTTCAAATTGCCTGCCAGATATTGAATTCCATTCATCGAAGCTTCAATCCCTTGTCCCGGTATGGCTTGGAAGTTTTCGACACCCTGTATCGGAATGAATTGTTTTTCAGCCTCCAGGATAATTGCTTCGGAGAGTGGATGTTCCGATGGCTTCTCCAATGAAACGGCTATTTCTAATAATTGTTTTTCTGAAATTTTATTAACTGTAAATACATCAGTCACCCTTGGTTTACCTTCAGTCAACGTACCCGTTTTATCAAGCACGATTGTATCAATTTTGTGTGCCATTTCTAGTGTTTCTGCCGATTTAATCAGGATACCATGTTCTGCTCCAATACCTGTTCCGACCATAATGGCAACAGGAGTGGCAAGTCCCAATGCACAAGGACATGAGATCACCAACACAGCAATGCCAATGGACAGGGCAAAATCAAAAGGATAACCCAATAACATCCACACACCGGTTGATAATATTGCTATGACAATAACTACCGGTACGAATATCGCGCTGATTCGATCGGCTAGCCTGGAAATTGGAGCCTTGGAAGAGGCTGCTTCTTCCACCAGTTGAATGATATGGGCCAGGGTGGTATCATTCCCTACTTTATTGGCTGTTAACCTGAAATAGCCCGACTTATTGATGCTGGCCGAGAGAACGGTATCCCCGGTATCTTTAAATACGGGCAGGCTTTCACCGGTCAATGCCGATTCATCTACCGACGAATTGCCGCTTTCTACAATACCATCGACCGGAACCCGCTGTCCTGGTCGTACGACTACTATTTCACCCACTAAAACTTCTTCCACCGGAATCTCCATTTCAAGATTTCCACGGAGAACAGTGGCCGTCTTTGGGGATAGATCCATCAACCGGGTAATGGCATCCGAAGTACGGCTTTTTGATTTAGCTTCCAGGAATTTACCCAAGGTGATGAGAGTCAGAATAGTTGCTCCCGATTCGAAATATAAATCGTGGGCGAATTGACTCACCATAGAAAAATCAGAATGCCTTAAGCCAATATTGATTCGGTAAATGGCGAAAACTCCATATAGAAATGCAGCCGACGAACCTATGGCTATCAGGGTATCCATATTTGGGGAAGCTTTAAATAAGGTTTTAAAGCCATTTATAAAATACTTTCTGTTGACAAATACAATTGGGATGGATAACCAAAACTGAATAATTGCAAAGATCAATGCATTTTCCGTTGCATGGAAGGCCATGGGATAAGGTAGTCCAAGCATATTCCCCATGGATAAATAAAGCAACGGAATCAAGAATACGACCGAAACCCACCAACGAAATTTCATTTCTGCCTGTTCCTTTTGAACAAAGTCAGTTTTGGCGATATCTACATCCAATCCATTCACCCTTTCAGCATGCAAATGTGCCTCATACCCTGCGTTTTCTACCGACTTTTCTATTACGGTGGCATCAAGATGCAATTCATTGAAGCTTACCGACATACTATTTGTGAGCAAATTGACATTCACAGCATTCACACCTTCCAATTTACTGACACTTTTCTCTACATGTGCCACACAGGAAGCACAAGACATACCCAATACATCAAATTTTTCAGTCGTCATTCTATAAAATTTCCTTTATGCTCAAAAACAGTCTTAAACCAATATAGTTCATCGCAAAGAATTATACGATTGCAAAATTAGTATAAATATAGGTTTTGAACTCATTATAGTACATGTTAATTTGAAAATGCCGCCATTGATATCCGACAAACCGCTAAAAAGCGGTTGATCGGTATCAGCGTCTAACCGATATTTTCACGGTTTGACGCGTAAAAGAAGTAAAGTTCAATACAGGAAGAATCTCTTAAATTAAACAATCCACAACATAATCGGTGAATAAACGTTATTTATCTGTGTAATGATATCTGCAACAATTAATTTATTTGACTATTACTTCTTATTTCGACCTGATTATCAGCATTAGTACTAAATTCTCACGCCTACAATGTTAAATAACAACTTTTTTCATTCGATTTAAATCCAAATCAATCTTTCGTTTCGTCTAATTAGAAAACAAACATTATTTTTACACTTTAAAAAATTACAATTATGAAACGAATTGGATTATTTCTATTGGCTTTGACTCTAATGGTTGGAGCTAATGCAGCAAAAATCACCATTATGCACTCAGACAGTGCAAAGGGAGAGAAGATTATTCGAATGGAAAAAGACGTTAACACGGCAAAAGATTCTTTGATGATGTCAAAACTTTCGTCCGATCAGATCATGCAGCTTGAAAAAGCAAAAATCGATCTGGAACGTCAGAAAGTAGATGCTGACAGTGGTGATCATCTTCCGATGAGTCCTTTTGCTATCTTTATGATTTGTGCTTTGCCATTTCTTTTTGTGGCAATTATCATTGCGCTGAATGTACGCTCTAAGAATGCGGAATCCAAACGCAGGTATGATTTGTATACCAAATCGCTGGATATGGGACAAAACGTACCGGAACACTTCTTCGATATGCCGAAACGTGCAAATGATTCCTCTAATTTGAAAAAAGGCATTCTTTGGTTTGTAGTCGGTGTTGCATTGTTGATTTATTTTATGGTTGTCAACAATCACGAAGCGTTGATTGCGGGCATAGTTCCTACCTTTGTGGGTATCGGTTATTTACTGGTTCATTTCCTAGATAAGCCAAAAACTGATTCAACGGTAAAAAACGATGAGCAACACGGATGATATCCGATGGGTCACACAGGTTGCTTTGCTCGGCGACAAGAAAGCGTTCGACAAGCTGGCCACTAAATACCAATCCCCAATACGGCGGTTCTTTCTGAACCTGACCGTGGGAGATGGCCCGTTGAGTGACGACCTGGCACAGGAAACATTCATTAAAGCGTATCTGAACATCACGGCTTTCAAAGGATTATCCGGATTCTCAACATGGCTTTACAGGATTGCCTACAACGTGTATTATGACTCGGTGAGAGCCCAAAAACATTACGAAGATATTAACGAACAAGTGATCGACAGCCAGCATCAGACACTCAATGCTTTCTCAGCGGAGAAAATGGATATTTATAAAGCGTTAAAATTGCTGCGCAAAGAAGAACAAACTGCCGTATTGTTGTTTTATATGGAAGATAAGTCCCACAATGAAATTGCCAAAATCATGAATTGCCCACTTGGCACTGTCAAGACTTACATTCTAAAGGGGAAAGAAAAATTAACGGTTTACTTAACAAAAGAAGGATATGGAAACGAATATAACAGACAACATGCTGAAAACATTTTTCAGTGAGAACAAACAGGAAATTGCCAATGACGGGTTTACCCAACGGTTGATGCGTAACCTTCCTGAACAAGCCGACCGTGGTTGGATAGTCTGGGTGTTTGCTGCTATCGGCATGGCACTTTCCATTTACCTGGGCATCACTTCCGGCCTGATAGAATATATCCTGCTTGCCCTTAAACACGTTTCCATCTATTATATCCTGGGAGGTATCTTTTGCCTGCCGTTGGTGGGAACAGCCGGATTCTTTATGAGCCAAAACAGAAATTACCAGATCATCTGATTGCTACCTGATTTTATAAAATGCAGAAAGAGACATGTAAACCTGTCTCTTTCTGCATTTATTATTTACTACTACAAGTGAACCTACAGGATAACCTTATAAGTCCTCGAGGCTGTTCTTAACAGGTATACCGCATTGGACTTTGCCTGTAGAATGATTTGTTCCCCGTGCGATTTGACTGTTTGCAAAGGCACTCCGGTTACAGAATAAAGTGTCACTTCTTTTCCTTCGGGAATCCCTTCCACTATGATCTCAGAATGTAGAGAATAAACCCTGACTTGCTTTTCCAATCCTGCACCTAATCCTGTTGGCAAACTGACAAAATTGACTACCAGGGTGCTGTTGGCAGTAATTGCAGGTACGTTGAATACGCTTCCAACTAAACTGGCCGTTACATCCACGCCGTTGTAGAATACTGTCTGAATTTTAGAACCTATAGAAGGTGTGAAATCAAAGGAGGGCGTAGCTCCATAGTCATAATATAAGTTCATTACTCCGAAACCGCCTGTTTGAATACTCACTTTATACTGAATTTTCTGAAATGTAACGTTCAAAGTTGTGTTCGCATTGACAGCAGGGGTTGTATATTGATTGTTTATAATTTGAGATTTGACGTCCACACCAGCATATGAAACGGTAGCAATAGCATATCCCGGATTGGGTGCAAAAGTGAAAGTCTTGGCAGCACCACTACTTGCAATTAAAACAGATCCATTTCCCAGATTGACATTACTTTCTTTTACATCACCTCCTGTACCTATTTGAATTGTTATGCCATAGGTATCTGCAACAATGGCCTCTGATAAAATAATAAACAAGCTCCAGTAGTCAGCCGTCTCATACGCTAAACTAGACCATACCGGGATTTCCAGTGTGGTAGTTTCCCGGTTGACTCCGGTAAATGTATTGGCATAGATGGTAGGAGGAACAGACTGAGCCACCGATATCTTTTGTAATCCCGAGCAATTATAAAATACGCAATCGCCAATAGAATTTACATTTTTATTAATAATGAGTTGTGCAAATGCTGCACATCCGTAAAAAGCATAATCATATATTCGATTTACCGAAAGCGGAATTGTTAATACGCCACTTAAACCACTACACCCACTAAAAGTATATGGTGAAATAATAGTGATGGCATTGGGCAAGGTTAATGCACCTGTAAAACCCGTGCAATTTTGGAAAGCATAACTCGCAATTGATATTACTGAAT
Organism: uncultured Bacteroidales bacterium; assembly: GCA_903927945.1. Taxonomy (GTDB): domain Bacteria; phylum Bacteroidota; class Bacteroidia; order Bacteroidales; family Paludibacteraceae; genus Paludibacter. The sequence continues at coordinate 5,905 of CAIYOZ010000415.1, forward strand.
TTGGAATTGATAAAGGACCAGTAAAGCCAGAGCAACTTTGAAAAGCATATGATCCAATAGATGTGACTGAGCCTGGTATTGTCAGATTACCGGTTAACCCGGTGCATCCTGCAAATGCATAGTTGCTGATAGTTGTCAATCCAAGGGGGAATGTTAGTATTCCTGTTAATGCAGTGCAATTTTGAAATGCAGAGTTTCCAATAGAAGTGACTGAAGCTGGTATAGGTATAACACCTGACAAAGAGGTACAACTCGAAAAAGCATTATCTCCAATAGAAACCAAAGTCGAAGGTAGTATAACAGACGTCAAGGTCGTTTTATTTTGAAATGCATTTGCTGGCAATGCATTTGCGGCCACGGTAACGCCTGAAATATCAACGAAGGTAAGGGCAGTCATGTTGGTATTCATTTGAGAAATATCCACACTGTTCAGGTTCCCTGTTACCGTCAGATGAGTAATGGAGGACAATGGACCATAACCACCTGTTATCAATGCATTTGCCAGACTGCCTGCGATAGGATTATTGATAGTTACATGCTTTTCGGCAGCAATAGTGGATGGACTCCAAACAGGAGCAGATTTGCATACATTTACTGCACTTGACGGAACATTAACAATAGAAAGTTCCTGAATTGAGGGGGGAACACTAACCTGAGCCGAAGCAAGGGTGGCAAACAGGAATACTAAGAAAAGAGGTAAAAGTTTCTTCATTTTTGACAGTTTTGGAGTTAGAATATTGTATTTTGCTAAGTTAGAAAAGCTTTCCCAAAATGTATCAGGTTCAAGCGATTGAATTACGAATAATAAATACTGCACAAAGGTACTGTTTTTATTTAGAAAGTTAAATTAATGTTGAGTATTATTTTAATATATTTTTATTAATTTGATTGAAAGTGTGACTTAATAAGGATATTATTAAATTTATGATGAATCATTGATCATTTCGCTTCATAAAAACACACCATAGCTAAACTGAAAATATCAGTAATGCGTATCTAATAGGTCTGAAATAAAAGGCATTCACTCTGCATACCTAATGGAAACCTAATGGAAACCCTTACAAAGGGAAATGATAAATTGTTTACGTTATCGATACTGAATGTATAGGTGACGCACCTATAACGCATACTTAAGTAAATATGTGTTATATATGCGTTATCTATGCGTTATGTATGCGTTATGTATGCGTTATCTCATTTCACTTTGTAAGGGTTTCCATTAGGTTTTGTATGGTCTGGCAGGTGAATGGCAAAGTATAGGGGAAGGTGAAAAATCAATTTGGTTATTCCTTCCGAGCTCCGTGTCGTATAAAAAAAAGCCTGATCAAACTGACCAGACTCTAATTGATACTTTACTAACCACAATTGTCGTTAGAATGCCTTTACTTTAAACTAATTCTTTTCTATAAACTCTTATCTAACTAAAAATTCAAATGATAATGTACGATACTTATACTCTTCATATTCATTGCAGTATCTTTTTTTTGTTAGATTACGTTTTTTAGACTGGTATTCCCAGTCTGGTATGCTATAAACTAATTGTTTACCCGAAACCAGTCCACGTCTGCATACCCCGAGTCATTGCTTGCACCCGGGCGTGAGCAATAAAGCCCGACCTTTGCTCCAATCCATTTCCCTTCGCGTGCTGTAAAGGCTGTTCCAAGTATTTTAAAGGAAGATCCATCAGTACTGTAACTGAATGTGCAGGTAGCTTTTGGTTCATTTATTCCATCCTTGTTCATTTCTTTCGTTTGAGTCACCTTTACCCGCAAATAAAGGGTTAACTGTGTGAGAGCAACCGAGGCATGAATCGTTTCTGCAGTTCCTTTATCGGCATTCAGGCAAGATATCTGATTTAGCATGAATCCTTTCCCTGTATTTTCAAGGGTTAGTGAGGCATAATTCAAACCCATCACCACAAGCCCTGTACGCTCGCCTATTACCATGGGGGTAAAAGTCAGTTTTGTAGTAGCGCTGAAATTGGGAGCAGGGAACTTCTGAAGGTACAGGTTGGGTGCATCCCACAGGTTTTTAGCCTCACCAGCCAACTGCCAGGAGAACAGACGCAAATACCCTCTATCGCCGGCGCAATAATACCACAGCGGGTTGCTATTTGCCTGCCACTGCCATTGAAGGCTCGGGGTTAGTCCATTAAATTCATCGCTTTCTGCGGGAGTGGCTACAGGATATGTTTTCCCCACATCAGGCTTACTATACGTTGAAACGGGTGTTCCGCAACCTGTATTTTTATTATCAATTCCGATAACCGGCCAGTTGTCCACCCATTTCATTGGTTGTAATAATACGGCACGGCCATAGGCATACAAGTCCTGGAAATGCAGGAACCAATCCTGTTTCCCATCGGGGGTATCCACCCAGGCACCCTGGTGCGGACCGTTGATATCTGACTTCCCCTGTGCCATGACCTGTTTTTGTTCGTAAGGTCCGTAGATGCTTTTCGAACGCAGTGACAGCTGCCAACCGGTTTTCACTCCTCCTGCCGGGCAAAAGATATAATAATATCCGTTCCTCTTGTAAAACTTCGGACCTTCTGTGGTTGAATTATCGGGGTGACCATCAAATACCAGGCGGCTTTCGGTGATTGCCTTCATACCATCGGGTGTCATTTCGAAAATTCCGAGCACGCTTTTCATACCGGCACGGCTTCCGGCATAACCATGCACGACGTAGGCTTTTCCATCTTCATCCCAAAAGGGGCATGAATCAATGAGTCCTTTCCCGGCTTTGACCAGGGTTAAGGGTGACCACGTTCCAACTGGATCGGTGGTTTTTGTCATGTAGATACCGGCATCGGGATCGCCAAAGTAAATATAAAATTCATTGTTATGATACCTAATGCTGGGAGCCCATACCCCGTTGCCATGCTGCGGGATAGTAAAGCGTTCTTCGGGTTCCATTTTCTGAAGAGCATATCCGATGATGGTCCAGTTTACCAGGTCATTTGAATGAAGTATTGGAAGACCCGGTATGCAGGCAAACGATGAAGCAACCATATAATAATCATTGCCCACCCTGCACACGTCAGGATCGGAATAATCGGCATACAGGACAGGATTCTTGTAATGGCCATTTCCCAAATCGGATACCCAGGTGTTGGAAATATTCTGAGCAACCAATGAAATACTACTCAATAATAAAAATGAAAGGAAATATCTAAAATGCTTTTTCATAGAATAGTCTAAACATTCGGTTTACGGATATGAATTAAATATAATGTCGTATTTGATGAAAGAACAGCACGCTGATTTCCAAGGATCTATTGGAATTTAAATCCGTATTTATCCGCGAAATCCGCGTTTATCAGCGTTCTATTGTTATCCTAATAAATTACGAGTTCACTTTCATCAATTTGAATGACGTGGAGATACCACTATCCAGTTCTATGCTGAGGATATAGTACCCGGCTGAGAAAGTAGAAATATCCATTAAAAATTGAGTCGATTTATGGGCATCATCTTCTTTTATTTTTATTCCGGTTAAGGTGTATAGCCTTACTTTTGAAATGGCATTGTCGGTATTTATGGTCACATGATTCGTTGCCGGGTTGGGGAAACAGTGCAGCGATCCGGTCTTGATATCCTCAATGCCTGCAGCAACACATGAGGTTGACTTCCCGGTGATTCCGTTTATCCCCCTAACGTTTAGGGTATCGAGCGGAAGGTAGATGGCATTTCCTTTACTGCTTGGAATCGTGATGGAAGAACAGTTTTTGAATATTAAAGTATCCACGAAACAGGTTTGCATTCCTCTGGAAGTAGCCGAAATCTTTACATTATCGAATACCACATTGTTGACATACATTTCCGGTAATCCCCAAATAAATCCTGCATATGTTGAATTGGTGACAGTGATATTTTTAAAATAAATATTCTTCCAGGAAGGAGTAGTGCCGGTTACCGCTTGAGCTGGATCGGTTTGCGATGGACTCGAAGTCTGGTAATAACTGGTAATATAGAATGGCCAGGTTACATTAGTCATCGTAATATTTGAATAGGACATATTGTACACCGCATTGACACCATTACCACCCCTATCCCGTGCCGATTTCAACCGGATTCCGTTGGTAGTATTGGTAAAAGTACAACTATCCACTGTGACATTGTTTACCCCAATGGCATAGCTGCCTACTGAAACTCCATGTCCATACCCGAAAGTACAATCGCTAATCGAAACGTTTTGACTGTAACTATCCATAGCCACATTATCATCCCCTTCAGAAAGATTACAGTGATGGATGTTTACGCCCTTGCAATACCAGGTATCTATGGCGTCGGTGTTGGGTGACGTGTTTGGAGCTTTTACCGTAATATACGAAATGGTCGCGTTGGAACCCATCGTGCTGCTCTGTCCGATAGTCACATGAACGCCCGGTGAATTTTGCAACGTGATTCCGGTGACTAAAACTGTATTACTGGCAACCAGCCGAATCAAACTAGGCCGTTTCATATTGGCATTTGTAGTGAAGGCTGTCCACCAGGGCGACCCTTGTCCTTCGATTGTTCCGGAACCACTTACCTCAATATTGCTCAGACTCTTTCCATAGATGAATGGATTGTATTGATCCAAGGTACCGTTGTTTGGATAAGTTCCAGGTAAAATGCCGTTTCCACTTCCATAAGGCAGTATTTTCAGTGTGTCACCCTCAGCAAGAAACAAGTTCACGTTACTTTTCATGGTGATCGGTCCACTCAAAAAAGTTCCTTTCGGAAGGATAACGGTACCTCCACCCGCAGTATTGGCCGCAGAAATAGCTGCGTTTATAGAAGTTGCATTATCTATACTCGACGTTGAAGCACCGTAATCGGTAATAAGAAATTGAGTAGCAGGAATTACCGGAAGAGGGATGGAATTAGTTGCCTTAACACTATTTAAAGTGCTAAATAACAGCAAAGTTATCAGAGCTTTACATAAATCTGTTTGCATTTTAATCAATTGTATTAAACGTTCCGGGTTATTTCAATTGGTTTTTCAGGATATCTTTCTCTTTAAGCTCTTTGGCTGCCAGCTTAGCGAATTGCCAGGCGCCTTCGCTTTTCAGGTGCGTGTCATCGGCATTCACATACAGCTCTTTTTTCGATTTATCCGGTCCGTATGCTTCCACCAGTTTTGCGGTTGAAGTGGTCATGTCAATCAAAGGTACAGATAACTGACGGGCAACACTTTTCATGGAGGCAACATAATTCAGGATGCTGTCAGTGGGATTTTCCACTAAGTTATGCTGTGCTTTTTGGGTTAATTTGTTGTCTTTAAAATACCGTCGTACCACCGGGGTAAAGAATACAGGAATGGCACCTCGTTCGCGGCTTTCAACGACATAGAGTTTCAGATACTTCTGATACTGACTCCAGGGATTAGTTCCCCTGGCGTTCACATCATTTTCTTCCGTATCCAGTCCATTTTGTTTTTCGTCGTTATGACCGAATTGAATAAATACGATATCTCCCGGTTGCAGTTCATTGCGCAGCGTCACCCATACTTCCTTGTAAAACGATTTAGAGCTCCGTCCATTTCTGGCCGCATTCTTTAAGGTTGCATCCCCATTCAGGAACTTTGGAAATAACTGGCACCAGCCACGTTGTTCTTTATCACCGCTATATTTCAGCGTATCGTAATCGGCCATGGTTGAATCACCGATAGTAAATATCCTCACTTTAGCCTGCATGACTGAAAAGGATAACAAAAACAGTAATAGATATTTGATCTTCATTGTGTTTTAAGTTGATTGGTTAATTACGTTGATTGGTTGATTAAGTTGATTAAGTTGACTGGTTGTATAGCTGATTAGTTGATTGGTTCTTATTTTAACAACAAACTATAAACTACTGTATACCAACTACCGACTACTCACTACCGACTACCGACTACAAACTATTTCCCCGGGTTCCAGTTGTCGTAGCCTCTCAATACTTTCTCCACCGTATATTCCGAGGCTTCCTTGGCAGTTAATACTTTGCTCCACGTACGTCCCTGTGTTGAGGCACCTTCTCCGGTATTTTTATATTCCATAAAGCGGGCAGTCTTCTCGTTTGCCTCATTCTTCCAGTTGTCCCATCCTATTGCTTTTATTCCTTTCGGCAACTGGCAATTCATATACAATGTCATGGCGTAAGCCCGCCAGGGACGGCCCAGATACATGGCAGTATCCTTTTCAGCCAACACAATCTTACACTTGTTGAAGACATATCCTACCGGGATGTTTTGGGGGGTGCTGGCTGCTGTGATATACGAACTCTTTTTACAGAAGATGGTGCATTTTTCAAACCAGGCTGTTGAAGGGCCAAAAATGAAATCGGTGGTGCCTTCAATATAACAGTTTTCGAAGTATTGACGCGAATTCTCCTTCCCTGTATAGATGGTGTCCTGATTCCCCAGGAACCGGCAGTTTACAAACACCACCCTGTCGCCTTCCACATGAAGCGCTACGGCTTGTCCAAGGGGCAATGCAGAATTCTCCACAGTCAGGTTTTCGAGCCTGATATCATTCCCACATATTTTCAGGGTAAAGGTCTTGAAAGTTCCCATCTTTTTAATGTTGGCATGGTCATCGTAGTTGATAATCGTTTTATCCCGGTCCTCCCCTACAAGCCTGACATTGCAGATATGAGTGGGTATTTCGATTTTCTCCTTATAAACACCATTCTTGATAAAGATGGTCACAGTGCCCGCGGGATTGAATGCCCTGACCGAATCAATAGCCTGCTGGATATTGCGGAAATTACCGGTGCCGTTCCGGTCGACTACAATGTAGTTTTGTTGCTGTGCACATACATTAAACGCAAAGCTTAAAACTGCCAGTAAAAAAAATACTTTTTTCATACTATTAGATAGAAATACTTATAAATTTATTATTGGGTTAATTTATTATTAGGACTCGCGATTTCCATATCGCGAATATTAAAGTTGATGGAAGAACGCGATATGGAAATCGCGTGTCCCGAAAGAGATATTCATTCGGTCTCAATCATCAAATCACCACATCATCACATCATCACGTTATCACATCAGTTATTTTTTCAACAGCACGCTCACCATGATAAACGGCCCCACTGCCTTGGCATCATTATCTCTTTTGGGTTCTGAGATATAATACGTATAACTTCCGTCACGGTAATGCGTGGCACCACCCAGCCCTGCCACTGAGCAAACATCCGTCAATGAAATAGTTCCATCAGCGTTTTCCTTAATGAACTTTTTGACGAACTGGTCATAGGCCTTTGCCCCTTTCTCACCGAATGACTTAGGCAGATAACCGTTATGGGCACCTTTCACCCAGGCGTATATAAACATAGCCGAACCTGACGATTCCACATAATTTCCTTTCTCGCCCGGTTTATCGGTCACCTGATACCACATGCCCGTGACCGGGTCCCTGTATTTTTCGAGCGATTGACTCAGATTCGTCAGAATCTTGATGATTTCAGGTCGTTGGGGGTGATCTTTGGGTAAATAATCGAGCACATCCACTAAGGCCATCATGTACCACCCGATGCTTCGTGACCAAAAATTGGGAGAGGTACCCGTCTTTGGATTCGACCACTTTTGTGTGTGGCTCTCGTCCCATCCATGATAATACAGCCCTGTAACAGGATCATACGTATGTTTGGCCACCGTGAGGATTTGATGGGCCGCTTCGTCAAACAATTCTTTCTCGTTAAATTTAGCTCCATATTCTGCCAGGAAAGGCGAAGCCATATACAGTCCGTCCAACCACATTTGATCCGGATAAATCTTCTTGTGCCAGAATCCACCGTCGCTCGTCCGCGGTTGCTTTATGATCTGGTTGCGCAATACATCCATCGCTTTCTTTAGCTTTTCTTCGTTGGATTTAGCGTACAGGTCGAACAATATCTTTCCGGTATTCAGTTTGTCCAGGCTGTAATCTTCCGGTTTATAACCCCTGATCACCCCTTGTGGGTTAATAATGGTGTCAGTATAACTTTTTACATAATTAAAATATACTGGATTGGCCGTTAGTTTCCATACTTGATAAATGGATTGAAGTTCCAGTCCCATGCAATAGTCCCATTTTGGCCTGCTGGAAAAATCAATCATCCAGCTTTGCGGATTTCGTTTCATCTCTGAATCGGCCATCCGTACAGAATAAGGTTTGGCTGCCAAAATGAGGGTTGGAAAAAGGAATAATAGAATAAACAGTGAATGCTTTAGCCTGATTTTTGTCATAGTAAATTATAGTATGGAATGAATCAATTTTACACAATGCAAATTTGCAAATTTTTAGTCACATCCATGTGGTAAAAATTGATTTAAATTGAGGAGTTTTTAATCGAACAACTTTTTATTCATCTATAAAATCTAAGTATGATATTTATTTTATAAACTTGATTTCCTTCATGCAGTTTTTCTCGGTATTGAGCACAAAGCTTTTATTTTCATTTATTGCCGGAAGCAAAATATTCTTTGTTCTATCACCTGTGATTAGGAATGGTTGTTTTAATCCTTCCGGATATTTAAGTCCAGAGGCAGTAAAATTCTTCACGTTTTCAAGTTTAAATGCAGGACCCTGAGCAGGAATGACAGTTACATTTTTGAAATTGATTCCATCCGATTCCACCAGTTCAGCTCCAAAGGTGGCTGAGATAACAACATTTTCCACATTAATGTTAAAGATATTTTTTTCGGGCAACCCGTTAAAGAACATGGCTCGTCGGGCATTGCGTGAGACAAGATCTTTTACATAAATGTTCCGGAAACAAGGAGTTGTTTCATCTGCTTTTAGCTCTTTAACCTTAGAAGTTGGTTTGTCATTTCCCACTTCAAGTTCCTCCCCGGCAGATTTTCCACCATAATATAAATCGAACAAAAATGAATCGGTAACGATATTTGACATGTAAATATTGCTTACATATATGTTTTCAACGACACCACCACGACCACGATTGCTTTTGAAACGAAGTCCCACATCTGTGCCCATAAACTGACAGTTTGTGACCGAGATATTCCGGACACCCCCTGACATTTCACTTCCTACTACAAATCCACCATGTCCGCGAAAAACCTTACAATTATCAACGATCACATTTTCAGTTGGCCTGCCTCTTTTCCTGCCTTCTTCATCTTTGCCCGATTTAATACAGATTCCGTCGTCACCCACATCGAAAATGCTATTAATAATTAATGAATTCTTACATGATTCCAGATCCAGGCCATCCCCATTCTGGGCATAATTCGGATTTTTTACAAAAATATGATCTATGATAACATTCTCACATAGTAAAGGATGAATATTCCAGTTCGGTGAATTTTCAAATAGAACTCCCTGAAGCATCAGATTCTTGCAGTTTATAAAACTCACCATTACCGGACGAAGAAAATCTTTTATTCCTTCCCAGTCTTTTTCTGTAAAATTCAACGTAGCACCTTTCGTTTTAGAAAACTGTTCTCCCTTAAAGTACTCTTCGGAAGGATACCAAACAGTCGATTTATCAATAAATCCACCAGTGGAACTCAACTGCTTCCACTCATACTCGGTTACCTTATCCTTTTTCAAGGGGCGCCAGATTTGCCCTGACCCGTTAATTGAACCTTCACCCGTTATCGAGATATTTTGTAGATTTCGCCCGCTTATCGGTGACTGGCATCGGTATGCCTCCATACCCTCGAAACTTGTTTTCACTAACGGATAAGTCGATTTATCTGTTGTAAAGAGGATCAATGCGCTTTTATTCAGATGTAAATCGATATTTGATTCAAAGACAATGGGACCTGTTAACCATACGCCGGCGGGAACAATCAAATGACCTCCACCTTTTGCCGATAATGATTTCATGGCACGTGAAAAGGCCTCCGTATTGACAACTATCCCATCTCCCACACCACCATACGTAGTAATACTTTCCTCCATATTTGAGATAACGGGTTCTGACACCTGAGTCATTTCAAACGGAAGGTGCTTATATAGATAATCGTATTTATTATTGCCTGCACAAACTATCGGTAAAACTATCCACAATAAAACAAGTTCCAATCCAATCTTTCTAAATCTCATAAACTAAAATATTAACTTTAAACTAAACTAATTAATCAATAAAAATATCAGGATGCAAAATTGGTTGTTTTTTTTTAACCGTATGGATACAAATTGGTCGATTAATTGCAGTTTTTGGTAAAAACGAATTCCGGGTATGTTTGTCTGAAGAATCAGTTGTATATTTGTTTGTCGTTATCTTGAAAAACAAACGACTAACTTTAAATTCTTTTTTGTTGATTTATACCAAATTAATGCTTACTAGTATGAACAGATTTCTTATTGGGTGTATTCTTTTCTCAATTATTTCAATCGTATCCGCCAGCACCTATACTCAATTTTCTCACTATTCCATCAAGGAAGGCCTTTCGGAAATAAATGTGCAGTGCATGCTTCAGGATAAAAAAGGACAAATGTGGTTCGGTACCTTCGATGGACTTAATAAATTTAACGGATACACGTTTAAAACCTACAAAACAAACCCCGGGCAGTTATCAGGTCTTGAAAATTATCGGGTCGACAGAATAAAGGAAGACAGAAACGGGTACTTATGGATACAAACTAACGATGGCCATGTATATCAATTCAATACCCAAAGTGAGACTTTTTTACAGGTTCCTCAATGCAAAAAAGAATTCGCCGATTATAAAGTTGACGTAGGAACCATGAGCACATTCGATGATGGCTCCATATGGATATTGGGGAATGATGATGGCTGTTTTAAAATAACCTATGATAATGATAACAAATTAATTATTTCGCATTTCAATAAAAACAACGATTTACTCACTTCAAATAAGGTAAAAAAGATTTTCCAGGACTCCAGGAAAAACACATGGGTGTTGACATCCCGGGGGGTTAATCTGTTTAAACCACACAACAATGCGCCGGTAAAGTTTTTTCAGGAGAAAGATGACGATGATTTTTTATCCATTGCCGAAAGCGGAAATTACATTTGGTTGGGAGGTAAGCGTGGTAAATTGAGGTATTATGATTTAAAAAAGGAATCATTCGACGGTATAAATCTTTCATGCCCGTCGGATATTATCGATATTCAAAAACTATCACACGATGAACTTTTTATTCTGACTAATCACGACGGATTTTTTATTTACAACACCACTACCCAATCACTCGCTGCTTTCAATACGAAAACTCATTCAGGAATCATTGATGATAATTTCTACTCCTGCCATCTCGATAAGAAACACAATATCTGGTTGGAAAGCAATAATTCAACCGTTGTTTACTTTCAGACTAAAAATCGTCAGGTCTTCAATTTCACTGTAAAACCTAACCGTACCAGTCTGTTCGCTCAAAATCCCAGTTTCTTATTCAACGAAGATGTTTTAGGAAACATATGGATTCAACCTCGTTTTGGCAGCTTTTGCAAATTCAACCCCATTAAAAACAACCTGGAATTATTCTACAATGATCCTGACTCCCCCGATAAGAAGTTTTCAAATCAGGTTCATTCTGTTTATTCTGACCGGCAGGGTGATCTTTGGATTTGTCCCTATTCACATGGTATTGAAAAGATTGTTTTCAGTGAATCACCCTTTCGTTTTATTAAACCGTCACCGTCGGAAACCAGCTCGGCAGAAAATGAAATAAGGTCTATCTATCGGGATAAAGATAACCGGATTTGGTCAGGAGCTAAAAATGGAACAATCACCATTTATGATGAGAATCTCAATAAAATAGGGATTCTGGGAGTTGATGGAAGAATAAACGGTTCAACTCCACTCAATGCATCCATTTATTCCATTGCGGGCGATAAAGATGGGAATATCTGGCTTGGATCAAAAGGTGACGGGTTATTTTGTTTGTCGAAAACCGGCAATGGAAATAACATGAGGTATAAAATCACACATTATGAATACAATGCTGACGATATTTATAGCCTGAGTTCCAATAATGTCTATTCCATTTTTGAAGATCACCTAAACCGTCTCTGGTTTGCTACTTATGGTGGAGGACTAAATCTGCTTGATATACATGGAAGCGAAATACGATTTATTAATACCCGCAATAAACTCAGGAATTACCCGATTGATAAATGTGCACGTTCCAGAGTAATCACAGAAGACAAAAAAGGACATCTGTTAGTGGGTACTACCGGAGGATTGATTGTTTTCCATGCTGACACGAAAAATCCCGAAGATATTCGTTTCCATAAATTCACCCACACGCCCGGTAATAAGGAAACACTAAGTGGAAATGATGTGTATGCTATTCTCCCGGCTAGTAACGGCAAACTTTATCTGGCCATTTTCGGTGGTGGAATTAATGTGTTGAGTAACAATTTTGAATTGAGTGAAAAACCAGTTATCAACTCTTTTCAGGTTGAAAATGGAATTCCATCCAATATTATCTTTACGTTGAAAGAAGACATACAAGGAAATATCTGGTTTACAACCCAAACTGAAATTGGAAAATTCAATCCTAAAAATCAACAGGTTGATACCTACACCCCCTTAAATGATAATCCTTACGTTTTTGTGGAAGCAGCTTTCTGTGCAACCAGAAAGGGAGATTTTGCCTATGGCACCAGTGAAGGATTAGTCATTTTCAATCCACAGAAGGTGATCAAAAGTAATTTCGTACCACCCATTGTGCTTACTAATTTCCAGTTATTCAATAAAAACATGCAGGTAGGGGTAGATGGTTCCCCATTGAAAAAGGTGATCGACGAAACGAAAGAACTGGTATTGAATCATGCACAAAATATCTTTTCCATCAGTTTTGCAGCATTGGATTATACTAATCCTCAAAACATTCAGTATGCCTATAAACTCGATGGCTTTGAAACGGATTGGAACTATGTCCACGATCAACGTGTTGCTACCTATACCAACCTTCCTAAAGGAAAATATGTGTTTCGGGTAAAATCTACGAATGCTGATGGCGTTTGGGTAGAAAACGAGAGAAGCATTGTGATTGTGAAGAGGCCATCTTTTTGGGAATCAGCATGGGGTTTCCTCTTTTATTTTATTATTTTGCTGGGACTATTAGCATTGACTTTTTATATTCTCTATACATTTTTCAAACTGCGAACCAATGTGGAAGTAGAACAGCGGATGACCAATATGAAGTTACGGTTCTTTACCGATATTTCACACGAACTGCGAACACCACTGACACTCATCGCTTCCCCGGTGGAGAATATCCTGCGTACTGAAGTTCTTTCGGAGACTGCCACTGAACAATTAACGGTGGTTCAGCATAATACAGATCGAATGCTTCGGCTTATCAACCAAATTCTTGATTTCAGAAAGATACAAAACAAGAAAATGAAGCTGTTGGTAGAGATGATTCAACCCGGGAGCTTTTTGAAAGATATTTCAATAAACTTCAGTAAAATGGCCGAAGAAAGAAACATAGATTTCCGGATCGTCGACGATAGCAATAAAACCTCTATTTGGGCTGATAAAGATAAGTTTGAAAAGATATTTTTCAACCTGCTTTCAAATGCCTTTAAGTTCACCCAACCGGGAAATCCGATAGTAGTGCACATCTCTGAAAATCAGGATACAGTAAGTGTTTCGGTTAAGGACAAAGGCATGGGTATGAGTAAAGACCGGATAAAAGTATTATTCAACCGTTTCGAGAGTATCGCCACAGCCAACGTGTCATTCCAGCAAGGAACAGGAATTGGGCTTTCGCTGACCAAAGAACTCGCTGAACTCCATCACGCCGTCATTGAAGTAGAAAGTGAACCGGGCAAAGGGTCTTCTTTCAAGGTTATTTTCCTGAAAGGACACGATCATTTCTCAGAAGATGAGGAATATGTATCGTTTGAAAACACAGAAGAGAATATTGTTATATCTACAGAACAGGTTGCTGAAAATTCAGAAGCAATGATTTCAGCGGTTGAAGGCGTCAGTGAAAAACAAACAATCCTGATTGTGGAAGACAATAACGAGTTAAGAGCCTTTCTACGAACAGTGTTAACCCGTAAATACGATATTCTCGAAGCTGAGAATGGGCGGCAGGCGCTGGAAATAGCTCAGAAAGAAATACCCGATATTATCATCTCAGACGTCATGATGCCCGAGATGAACGGCATGGAACTTGCCAAAGCCATCAAGGAAGATATTAATATCAGCCATATTCCGCTTGTTTTATTAACGGCTAAAACGGATATGGAAAACAAGCTGGAAGCTCTGCAATATGGGGTGGACGATTACATCACCAAACCATTCAGCTCTGCTTACCTGGAAGCCCGCGTTGAAAACCTGTTGAAACTGAGGAAGCAGCTGCAGGAGTTATATCGTTCGTCTCTGACAAGTGGTGTATTATCTCCTTCAAAACCAAACGTAGTCTCGCAGGATGATATTTTCATTCAACGGATCATGACCTTTATCGAGAGTAATATCGAGAACTCTGAATTGACCATTGATGAGATTGCCAACCATATAGCATTTGGCCGTTCCACGTTCTTTAAGAAGCTGAAAAGCCTTACCGGACTTTCACCCATTGAATTTCTAAGGGATATGCGAATCCAGCGTGCTGCCCAACTCATTGAATCAGGCGAATACAATTTCAGTGAAATCACCTACATGGTTGGTATCAGTGATCCACGCTATTTCAGCAGGGTGTTCCGTCAGAAGTTCGGAGTCAGTCCCCGTGAATACAAAGACCGCTGTCAGGAAAAAGAACCTGAATAAAAGGTTACTTCGATATCTCATTTAGCCTGTTTAACTCCCGTAGAATCCCATTTCTGCGGGAGTTTTTAGTTTAATCGGGTTAGGTCATAGCAGGTTCCTGTGAAGATGACTATCACAAAAAGTCCTCCTTTTTTACCAATATCTGAACAACTACAAAAATCTATCTCTCTATTTTTGCACCGTAAGTATTTACACTAAAATTAATCTAATATTAATAAAAAATCAAATGTCATGAAAAAAACTTTCTCTAAATTACTTTTATTTACTCTTTGTATGGTGCTATTCGGAACAACCGGATTTGCAGCTGATTATACAACAGTTACACTTGGCACCGGTGAAGGCATTGCTACCGGTATCACACGTGTTATTCCTACTGCGACAAATGTAACGGACGTCATAGTTGTTGTACCTGTAGGTTATACACTTACCGGTCAAACACAAGGTTTAACAGCTTACACCAATCTGAAAAGATTAATTATTCAAGGTGATGGATCAAATCCGGTACTTAACACCAAACAATTCAATTTCGCAGGTGGGGCAATGACTTGCTTTAAGTTTCAGAACATTCAATTATTAGGTGTTTCGGATGGCAGTACTCCTGCAAACTATATAAGCTCACAATCGGTATCGTTAGCGATTGATACAGTTTCTTTCGTAAATTGTAGTGTTCGGAATTTTGCAGGTATATTCAGAATGTACTCGGGTAATAACTTTAAAAATATAGTCATTAACAAATCTGAACTCAGGAATATTAATAATTATAACCTGATTAATGGAGCTTCTGGTTCAGCTTTTTCAAGCATTACAGCGATTAATAGTACTTTTTATGGTTTCCATCAATCATTATTCGCCTGTGCGGCTGCTACCATGACCAATGCTTCATTGAGTTTTGATCATTGTACGTTTGATGAAATTATGGGAAATGTGACTGGAAAATACTTTATGGATTTTGGAGCTAATACGGGTTGTACTTTAAGTGTTACCAATTGTATTTTTGGAAGAATCGGAGGTACGGTTGTGAATTTTGGAGCCATAACCGGAACCAGTTCACCAGCACCGGTTGTCACCAGTTCAGGGAACTATGCTACAACAGATTGGACAAATAATGTAAAGGCAAATACAACAACAGCTTTTAATATAACAACTACAGCATACTCAGGAACTGTTACTGGTTTATTTGTAACCCCCACTGCATATACCGCTGGAACAAACTCTACTGCAGGAAATTACACAATAAATGATATTACATTTACAGCTAAAGCAACTTCAGGTCCAACACAATTTTATTATCCTGTCTCAGTTCCGTTGAGCGTTACCAGCTTAAGCGGATTCGGCTACAATGTCGGATCAGCCACCTCACTCTCTCAGTCATTCACATTGAGTGCAGTAGCCCTTCGTGGCGCTGTAACACTGACGGCTCCGACAGACTATGAAATTTCTTCAGATAATGCAACCTTTTCAGGCGCATTATCTGTAGGCACAGCCGGAAGTGATGTATCATCAACCACCCTGTATGTCCGACTGAAATCAGGATTAGGTTTTGCTACCTATAACAACGAACTGATTACAGTGGCCACTGCCGGGTTGGCAAACCAGACAATAACCTGTTCAGGTACTGTTTTAAGCGGTAGAACGGTATTGGGAACTCCCGGCGGTGTAAATACAACGAATATCACCACCGGTGGATTTACTGCAAGCTGGACTACGGTTCCCAACGCTTCTGGATATACGGTGAATGTATACCAGGGTACCTCCACCATAACCACTGTAAGCGGTATATCGGGAACAACGACCGACATATCCGGCCTGACTTCAGGCAATACCTACTCGTACAAAGTACTGGCTATCGGTGACGGGACCTCTTACGATAACTCACCCGAATCATCGGCGACTACTGTCCGACTTTCAGGCTCTTATGCAACCGATCTCTTTAAAACTAAAACGAGCGGAAACTGGGTTGACGCTTCCACCTGGCAGTCTTCTCCGGATGGTGGAACCACCTGGAACGATGCTACCCTTACCCCGGATGCAAATGCTGCTTCGGTGTCTGTTTCAAACGATGTGACCTATGCAGGAACTCCGGCTATTATTGGTAACACAACTGTAAATTCAGGAGCCACGTTCATCAATACGACGATTGCCGTAGCAGTAGCTACCGGTAAAACGCTGACCATTGCCACCGGAGCAACCCTGGATAATCAACTCGACAATTCTTCTTTCTCTGCAGGAACCGGGTCAGCG
This sequence comes from uncultured Bacteroidales bacterium, assembly GCA_903927945.1. Classification (GTDB taxonomy): domain Bacteria; phylum Bacteroidota; class Bacteroidia; order Bacteroidales; family Paludibacteraceae; genus Paludibacter. The sequence continues at coordinate 22,822 of CAIYOZ010000415.1, forward strand.
CAAGTAAATGGCACTTTTAAAATTTCTTCCTACACAGGGACCTCACAACTTGCATTCACCAACATTACTTTTGCTTCGGGATCAACGCTGTATATTGGTTGTCCGGGTGCTCCCCGGTTAGCCGCAACGAATGCGGGAAATGTTGTATGGGCTTCAACAGCCGGCGGCTCTTTATTGAATTCAAACCCAACGACCATTGCCGGTAATTTTACTATTACCAATGCATTGGGATCTGCCTTAAACCATGGGACAGGCAATACTGTCAGGACGTTGACTATCGGAGGAAACCTGACCATCAACGGTGGAGCCTATAATCCACAGGGTGGTAGTGGTACAGGCACTCAGGCTTTAACTGTAAACGGAAATGTTTATTTGTCGGGCGCCGGGAAATTATATGCGGTGAATCCCACAGTAACCGGTTTAGGTACCATATCAGTAGGTGGAAATATCTACATTCAAAGTCCGACTGATGTGGCACTGGGTGCAGGTGTTTCTTCAGGAGTATTCAGCCTAGCAGGTGTTTCTCAACAAACTGTCACCAGTGATGCTTCCACCGGGTATGCTATCGGTGATATGACCCTGAATAACAACACAGGCCTGTCTCTGGGAAGTGATCTGACGATAAACGGAGCATTAAACCTCACATCCGGAAAAGTGACCCTGGGAGCTAAAAACCTAACGGTAGGATCTGTCGCAGGTGCCACCTCCTCCAATTATATTATAACTGACGGTACAGGCGTATTAAACCAGGTAGTAGCTGATGGTTCGACAAAACTATTCCCCGTTGGTGCTTCGGCAGCAAGTTATGATCCGGCAAGTGTTACTCCTGTTACCGGAACAACCTTCGGTGTAAGAGCGTATGCCACTCTTTCCGGTTCCGCACCCGATGGGATCGGTTATAATGCCAAAGAATGGGATATCACACCCGCTGTAGCCTCTTCCACACAGATAGCGCTGACACCCTCCAATTTAGTGGTATCGGTATCAAGTCCGGTCATCGGGCATTATGTAAACGGATCGTATGTCAACAATAGTAATGTAACGGTATCCAATGGCACATTCACAGGTACATTTGCTACTTTCTCCCCCTTTGTCACAGGAGGCAACACCGTTGCAACCACACTTCAGGAGGGTATCAGCAATGCAACCCGGGCTTTAGCCTTCAATAATCAACTGATGGTAAAAGGCACAGTGATCAACGATCTGATTACGGTCTACGGTATAAATGGACAGGTTGTTGCAAAAGTAAAAGCTGCAGGAGAACAAACGACATTAAACCTGAACCGGGGAATCTATCTGGTCAATGTGAAGTCGTCAAACAGTTCAACCAACTTCAAAGTAGTTATTAACTAATCTACTAAGTCAACATACATTTATGATAACGCCTGATTGAAATTCAATCGGGCGTTTTTTTATAGTTGATTGGTTGATTAATTAGTTGGTTGATTGGTTTAGAACCCTACCCTGGGGGATTCATAGGAATTCACCGATTATTGGTTCATTATTGATCTAAGAAACCAAAGAATCGATCTGATTCGTATAGCCAACGTCCTATGTTCATTCGTGGATGCTTCGTGGTTCATTCGTGGTTCATTCGTGGACATTACATAGATGTTACATAGACATTACATATATATTACATATACATCACATATTTATATAGGTATGTAATATCTATGTAACATCTATCTAAAATCTATAGGATACGTAATTTTTAATGACGAAGCATCCACGAATGAACCACGAAGCATCCACGAAGCATCTAAGGACCTTTCTAGTACGATCTAAGGACATGAATAGAATCATCTCCAGGAATCAATACGATTGCAGTTGTTCAGAGCAACAGGTGCACTTAAAATAACACTTCCCCATTTTGATCGGTGCAGGGTGTTTAGCAACACTCAATGGTATCAGATTTCACATTCAGGCATAAAAAAACAGCAGACAAATCTGCTGTTTTTTTATTTATTGGTAAGTACGCTATGTATCGTCAAGGGGAAGTAAGCAAGTAGAATTTTTATTTCTTTAAGACAGGCTTACCGGAAGATAGATCAATTCCTGTCGGTGAACATCGATAGGTGACAATGGCATCACCTCCTGAAACATTCATCGTGGAGTTTTTAAATTCAACGTTTTTGGCATTATTCAAAACCATGCTTTTCTGAGCATTGATCTGGACATTGTCAAACAGCACATTGGTGACCGACAGCTCAGGAAGACCCCAGATGACACCTGCACTCTCACAATTTACAATCCGTATATTCCTGAACGTGATATTGCTCCAGGAAGGCGTTTTGTCACTGACAGCCTGTGCGGTATCGTCCTCGGGGCTTTTAGGAACTTTGGGGTAATAGCTTTCAATGGATATTGGCCAGCGTACATTACTGATGGTCAGGTTGGAATAGGTGATGTCCGTTTCACCGCCACCACGGTTCCTGTTGCTTTTCATACGGATAGCCGAAGTTGTTCCTTTAAAAGTGCAGCTATCCACCAATACATGTTTCACGTTGTGGGTAAAGCTTCCAATGGAACATCCATGCCCGGTGCCAAAGGTACATTTCTTAATAGTAATATGTTGGGTTTCTGAATCCATGGCAATGTTGTCGTCGCCACAGGAGATCGAAGAGTTTTTAATCACGATGTTGGGTGCCCAGGTATCAATTCCATCGCTGTTGGGAGCATCGGAGGGCGTATCGATGGTAATGCCATCAATGGTCACATCCGAAGACTTCTTGCCAATGGCAATGTGCACATTGGGTGCATTGATCAGTTTTATGCCATTTATTTCGGCATACCTGCAACCGTTGAAAGCAATCAGGCAACCCCTTTTCATGACAATAGCGGTGCCTTTAATGGCTCTGTACGCACTCCACCAGTCAGCACCCTGGCCGTCGATCGTACCTCTACCACTTACCCGGATATTCGAAACATCTTTGCCTGAAATAAAGCTTGGATAGACACCTGGTTTCCCTGCATTGGGATACGTACCCGGACGTGTACCATCACCATGCCCATAAGGCAGCATTTTCAGCACACAGCCTTCTGCAAGGTGAAGTTCGGTTTTATCCAACAGATTCAGCGGGCCACATAAAAACACTCCTTTGGGTACTATCACTACACCTCCACCACCGGCAGCGCATTTATCGATCGCTTTTTGAATGCATGCTGTATTGTCGGCAGAGGCTGTGGAAGCACCAAAATCGGTAATAACGAACTGCTTTGAAGGAATCTTCGGCAATGCTATTTCAGCACGGGTGTACCATCCTGTAAACAGGAATAAAAAGAGGATTCCGTATAATTTTTTGTTTTTCATTTCAATGGTAAATCAAATAGAACAGGGATATCTTTCAGCCAAAATGGAGCAAAAAATAAGCCCGACCTTTGAGAGCCGGACTTATGATGAATCAGCGTATTATCGGATAGCTATTTTTTGTATTGCATTACCGGCTTTTACAATATAAATGCCACTAGGAAGATCGGATACTGACAACCGGTTTGCATTCGTAGCAGACTTCAGCAACAAGCCGGTTACATTGAACACGTTGATGGTTCTGGCTTCCGGAACACTGATTTCCGAACCGTTGAAACGGATATCGGAAGATACTCTTGGTGCAGTCAGCGCAGTGAGTGTACCACCTTTAGGATCGCCCACTCCGGCAGGGAATGCACCATCGGCAATTGCATAATTGCCAATTGTGGTTAACTGATTTGTAGTATCGTAGGTTGTTGGTGATTTAAATAAAGCAGCATAGGTTCCGGTATAAGGCGTGGTGGTAAACATATTGGCAGTCACGCTGGCTACCCAGTCGGTAGTTGCATAGTTATTGGTGGAAGTAATCACGCCACCCCGTACACCCTTATTGGATGCACCTGCCCTTGCAAAAATAGAATTTGTAATTGAAACAGGCGTCGTGGTGTTTGAAGCTGTCAAGTCTAACAGATACTTGGCGGTGGTGTTAATCATGATATCATCGAATGTACATTTATCAATCGTAACAGCAGTCACCGTTGAATAAATAGCTGATATATTTAAGAATGAACCGTTAATCGAATAAAATGTACTGTTAGTGAGTGTGATATTATTTAAAATTGTACCGGCTGCAGCATTTACGATATTATAGCTGCTGGCAGCATAACCGATATTCCTGACAACACAATTATCAAATTTAAGGTTCGTGACCGTAAGCCCGGAGGTTTGAAGTCTCACTACCCCACGATAATCGGCAACTGAACAACCTATAATGTTTAGATTTGTCACATTAATAGCGGCACTACTGCAATTGAACATGTATCCTGTCAGGGAATAGGGAGATGTTGAAGTAGCCTCATCCACACCGCTTATCGTTAATCCCTGTGCCGTGAAGGAATTCAATGCCCGCTGAGGTAACACAAATTGTTTAACTAACAGCTTTGGATTTGAGCCATCACCTTTAATAGTCACTTTTTGAACGAATTTATGAAGGGTCAAGGTATCCAACACAATGCTTTTAGCGGCGGTAAATTCCGGGTTGGTATATCCATTTGGAATTACAATAATCAATTCGGTGGAAGTACCCGTGTAACTTTTAACAGTGGAAGCGATACTATCATTGACTCCCAGATTGATAACGTCCTGGGCAACCAGCTTTTGAAAGCTTGCCAGGGTTAAAATAACAACAAGAATGGTAACTAGTTTTTTCATGATACTTTGAATTTTGATTTGAATAATTTTACTGTGATTAATTGAAACAAAGATAAATCTGAAAATAATTCCAGAGAGGGAAAAATTGGTAATAAAGTTGGATTTATTGAGTATTTAGTTATTATTCAATCAAAAAAGCAGCCTTCAATTGTTATCACCATAAAAACCGGTTTCCTTCAACCAGCCTTCTACAATCGGCATCCAGAGTGAGGATACATTCCTTTTAACTGATCTCCTGTTTTTTACTTTTAATCTTAATTCTTCCTTGATTGTTGGGTATTGAATTATTGGATAATAATCCTCTGTCGGGAAAATGAGTTATCTTTCAGTTTAATATACACAACATAGATTCCTTTCGGTAAATCCGAAACATTCTCATTCAATTTGTCGGAAACACCAACTTGTGATTTGACCTGAATACCGTTGATGGCGGTCAACAGTACAAAATCAATGTTAGAAGGTGCTGTAATACTCAACACTCCATTTTTAACAGGGTTGGGATAACATTTTATCAATGGATTTTGCACCTCCTCTACAGCCGTGTTAATGGCTTTGCCGGTTGCGACATTGATTCCTGAAATAGTTGTTGTATAGGTGGTCACCGCTGAACCACTTGATGCCGTTATAGAGGAACCATTCCTGAATACCAGTCCGGTTACAAAATAAGCCTTCATTCCGGCGGTAGCATTGATACTCACGTTATCGAATACTACATCTGAAATGGATTGTTCGGGAAGCCCCCATAAGATTCCGGCAACGGGCGAACCAGTAACCGTAATATTTTTAAACAACAAATGTTGCCAGGTTGGTGTAGTGCTCGTTACTGACTGAGCGGGGTCACTCGAAGGGGTGGTTGGTTCCTTTGGATAATAACTGGTCACATAAAAAGGAGTCGTCACTCCGCTCATTGTGATGTTCGAATAGGTGAAGTACTGTTCAACTCCACCACGGTCACGTGCTGTCTTCAAGCGAATACCGGAAGTTGTTTTTGTAAATGAGCAGCTGTCCACTAGAATATTGCCCACTGCCGAGGCATAACTCCCTACGGAACATCCATGGCCAGTACCGAAAACACAATGTTTAACTGTAATATTCTGACTGCCGCTATCCATGGCGATATTGTCGTCACCAACGGCAATGTTGCAATTGAAAATATTGATATTAGGCCCCCAGGTATCAATCCCATCGGTATTCGGCGCTGTGGAAGGCGAGGATATGGTCAGGTTTTTAATAGTGGCATCACTCCCTGATTTCCCGATAGTAATGTGTACGTTTGGTGCATTCTGTATTCTAAAATCGGATAAGAGTACATATTTACATCCATCAAAGCGAATCAGGCATGGACGGGCGATGGCTGAATTAGCGGTGTAAGCTGCCCACCAGTCGGCACCGTTCCCATCAATGGTGCCAGTTCCGGTAATTGCGATATTTGTCAGGTTCTTGCCGTAAATGAAGTCACTGTAATCATTCAACGTACCCGAATTAGGATATGTTCCGGCAACTGTTCCGTTACCGCTTCCATAAGGCAGAATACGCAGGGTAGAGCCGGCAGCCAGGTGAAGGTTCACCTTGCTTTTCATGGCAAGAGGTCCACTCAGAAAGGTACCGACAGGAAAAAGAACTACACCGCCACCGGCAGTGGAACAGGCATTTATGGTTTGTTGTATGGCCACCGTATTGTTCACTGTTGTACTATTTACGGCACCATAAGCAGTGATATTAAAGGTATCGGCGGGAATGACCGGAACAATTACCGCTGATACCCGGGTGATGGATTCCTGACCTGTAACCCCTGCTATAAGTGGCATAATGGCAAGGCTGCCCAGTAGAAATAATAAAATACTTTTCTTTAAATGTTTCATTTGAAAATATGAATGAAAATAAATAATGTTGTATGATTCAAAATAATAAAGGCGATAAGTTTAGATCTTTTTGATTGATATCATATACTCTCACAGGCAAATCGAAGTCTTAAGAGTGTAAAAAGAACTCTCTACATGTCATTTCAATCTTTCACACAACGGACTGAACGTCCCCAATTTTTTGCAGCAGGATAAATAGTGAAAGTTGATTCTGAAAAATGAAGATAACAATAAACTGCATTAGCTGGAGTTGATTCAGTAGTTGTCCACCAAAATGCATGATATCCAATATTGGCAAAGGAACCGTTATTAATACGATAACCACCAGGCAATGCAGTGAAACCCGATTTGTTATTTTTAGACAAATCATTTCCAATGGAACCAATTGATGTATTTGTTGACCAATCGGTGGTTGCAGATAATGATTTTGCTATGTAATTACCTGTAGTAGAACCATCATAATTATACCCGTTTGCAATTAAATAATCTTGCAAAATAGCCCAATCCGCATCGGTAGAGACATGCCATCCCACAGGAGCTAAATTACGACTATCGGACACTGCATACCAGTTATAGAGACATCCGTACTTAGAACCGTAATAAGTTTCATTGTTATAATTACAATAACCGCCGGTAGTTAAATTTGCCCAACTGGTAGCATCTGAAATATTATGTATTGAATCCCCGTTTCTATATCTGGTAGTTTTTAAATTTTCTACTATCCATGTTTGAGTTCCGATTTTCACTGTCTCGTAGACATTGCCATCTATGTCTTTTATTGTTGTTGTTTGAACAGCATCTGTTTTTGAGCAACTTGTAATAACTGAAATCATTAATCCGGCAACTAGTAAACTCAACATTATATTCTTTTTCAGTATCTTTATTTTTTGATTCTTAAAGTTCATAATTGTATGATTTTCGATTAGTATCCCGCAGTTCTTTAAGCAATTAAATTTGAAGTATTGAGTCCGGATGATCATCCGGACTCAATACTATCATTTATCTCAATAACCAGTTTTTATGATTTTACTTGTTTCTACACGACCGTCCGAATAAGTTGAACGAACGATTACAACACCTTTGTAAATCCCCAGGTTACGGATTTTTTTACCTTCCGCGGTATAATAATTCTGTTCAATCAGTTTTGATGTGTCATACTGATTCATGACCCCTGTCACTGAGGAGTAAGCATATACGTTTGACACGGCACTAAGTCCACCCATTTCGTTTGCAGCACAGACGGTATAGTTGCCTGTATTTATGGAGGAGGGAATCGTAAAACTGGTTGCTGTAGTAGCCGTTACAAATACTCCGTCTTTAAATACAACCCAACACGACACGTAATTATCGTTGGTCCAGCTTATCAGGCTTCCGCTACCTGAAATGACAGGAGCAGTAGCCTGATCGGTATATAATTTCGGTTGCCAGGCATCAGTTCCTCCAAGCACATTGTCGATGGTGTATTGGGCAGCCTGATCGGCAGTCAGATAAGGATTAACCGGTGTAGTGACTCCGTTGTAGGTAAAGCTCTTCTTGCGTAAACTTACGTCAACAGCAGTTCCGGAAGAAGTGACACTGTTGTATTCGGCAAACAGGCCGGGAACAACCCCCATCTCGGTCCATCCAGCAGCACTAGGCAATATATTCATCGTGGTATTGATATAAATGGATTTTGGAGAGTTCTGCCATGGACGTCCCAATACAAAGTTGCCGTTTGCTACAGCAAAACCGTCGATAGTGCAACCCGAGAATACATATCCCCAATTTGAAGTGGTTGAAGGGGCTGTACAACAGTTACCGGTCCTGTTTTCGAGATAGATCAGACTTTCATTAAAGAATACATCACCTCCACCGCAGATAAAGTCAACCGTGCCGTGAATACTGCCCCCTTCGAAATAAAGCCTGCCGCTACCCGAGTAGTAGGTATCCTGATTACTCAACACATTCACATTTTTGTATATGTTTTTAGTCCCCTGATCCATCAAGGCAGCACAACGTCCAAGTGATGAGTTTCCGCTTCTGTAATCATTATTCTTCAGTGTAAGATCCTGCAAATACATGTTATTTGCGGTATTTGAAAAAAACATGGTGGCTGTCACTCCAATTCCTTCAGATACATTTTGGTTATAAAGTACAACACCATCAGCACTCTGGCCAATGAGCGAGATGTTCGGAACACCAATTGTAGTCATTTGATTGGCATCACCTGTGCTTGCTCCAATATTATATTGCCCATTCGGAAAGAAAACCTTAAAGCGATTGCCTGATGCGGAAGCAGCTGATGCAGCTTGCAGGGCAGCTTTAAAATCACCGTTTACACCTACGACAAAGTCATAGGTTTTTTTAGTCACCTGAGGACGGGTCATTGTTGTAAAGCTGATAGTAACAGGTGTTGACAGTACATTGCCCGCTAAGTCTGAAACAGAGTTTGCCGGGAATGTAAAGTTGTACTGAGCGCTATAATCCAATCCCGTATACGCGAATGTAATGGTTTTGCCTGAAATAACCGGAGTAATTTGTTTTCCATTCAGTGTGGCAACTACAGAACTTGAAGTAAGCATGACTTTCTTATCGAATGTAAGCACGACCTTACCTGTGGTGGAAGCATTGGTTGAAGCAGCTGCCGGCACTGTCCCTGATAGTATCGGGGCAATTCCATCATTGTAAATAGCTGCAGTAGCTGTCACAAAGATATTTGAAATGGCTGTACCATCATTGCCAATTGCTAACGTACCATTCATGGCTGATGTATAATCCGGTATCCATCGAACATATACTTTATCCACATGGTTGGCGTCTGCCGGTAAAGAAAAAGTATTGGGGTACCAGGTTTGACTGGAAGGCATGGTATAAGTACCTAATGTAGTAAAGTTCGTGCCGTCTAACGAATAATCACATTTCTGAACGGTATAGGCATTGTAATTGTACGCCAATCCGGCAGATATTTTAATATCCGTGAAATCTTTGGTACTAAAACTGATCTGGTAATAATTCTGATCGGCAACCGGCTTCCAGTTTACGGCTGCGCCTGGACCATAATATCCGTTAGCAGCGACAATTGATTTATCCAACCACGAGTTAACAGTACCATCGGCTTTACGAAGTACCAATGTAGATACCTGGTTATCCAGGGTAGAATAAAAATCAGCCTGACGGCTGCTACCTCCTGCTTTATAGAAATCCCAACCAACCACATAATCCACTGCACTATAAACGGCAGTGATATTTTGGTTCTGATTCATTGGAATGGATAAGGTTGAATTGGTTTCTCCGGTCAGCCAGTTTGTAAAAGTCATTATCTGATTATTACCGGCCACCAACGATAAATTTGTACCCTCTTCGTACATGGTTTGTCCATTAACCACAGTACCTGCCGGTAAAACCGAAACCATATAAGGTTGTGCACCACCGGTGGTGTTTAATGTTAATGAATAGGTGTTCAATGTATTGAATACAGCTTTCAATGACACATCAGAGTTCAATGGAAAGGTGTATGGATTAGCAGTTGAAACAGGCAGACCGGTAATGGCATCATCCCATTCTTTGAACTGATACCCGAAGTTACGTGCTGCAGTCAATGTGATAGAGGTTCCCTGATCGAAGCTGGTACCCATGGGAAAGGAAGTAATAGTACCACCAGCCGTAGGATAGGCTACCTGGTTGCAGGCGAATTTGGTAACGGTAACTACATTCCCGGTCACATTTCCATTCACGATAATATTCGCGATACCAACTTGTTTATTCGTTGCAAAGCTGTACATATAAACGTACAGACCGCAATCACCGGAAGAAACCGGGATATTCAAGGTGCTAAGATCTATGGAGACATGCGAGAATGCGGTTCCGCCATCCACACGATTTGGATTTAAACCGGTTTGAAGTGAAGTTATGGTTCCATCACCAGATTTCCAGGCAATATTAAATATGCCGCCACTGGTTCCATATCTTCCGCAATCAAACGATATGCTGGTGGGCTGGAAACTCAACCCGGTAAGAGGTCGTAGATTAAAACTAACCAAATCCGTGGCATCTACGGTTGTATTTGCGCCTACTGGCTGAAACCTTGTCAATGTATCACCAAAGTTGATGGCCGCATCCTTGTAGGTCAGATTAGAGGCCATGCCTACCCAGTCAAGGCTAAAGTTTGAGGGCGTTCCTGAAGCATAGGCTGCCACCTGTCCTGCTTTCCCTGAATTAAAATTCCAGACAATCTTAGCAGGAATGTTCAGGGTTTGTACCCTGGCAACGTTAATTTGAGCCTGCACATTCAATCCAAGTGGAAACAAACAGACTAAGAGATAAAAAATGCGTAAAAAGTTTGATTTTTTCATAAACATTATTTTATAATTACTAAAATGGATGATTTTTATTAAGTCAATAACACGAGTAATGATTACTCGTGTTATTGAGAAATATTATTTTATCAGATTTAAAAGACATGATTTACTGTAATTTTTAGTAACGAATCTCACTAAATAAATTCCTGAAGACAATCGTTCTGTATCCACTTTGAGCTTATGTGCCCCGAAACTCTGTTCTTTCAGATGAACTGACTTTAGCAGGGTACCTTGCATCGAGGATATTTCAATACTGACATCCGAACCGACCGGTAGATTATAATCCATAGTAAAACTTGAATTTGCCGGGTTTGGATACAGATTAAGTTTATATCCCTCATTGTCTTTTGCATCTACCAACCCGTTTGCTACTGAGTCTTTTGGTTGAAAAGCGAACCAGTTTAATTTACAAACCGATGTCCCCCCTTTAAATACCAGGTATACATCATGAACCCCCGTTATTGTACTCAGCTTGCATGAATCTGTTATAAAGGTTGTTGCACTGCCGGTATTTGTCAGGTTAAGTGTCCCGATAACAGGTCCTGTCAGGTTGTCGAGTGCCAAGCTTATGGTTCCATTAGCGGATAGTGTCGCCTGACGTGCTTTAAACTGAAGAACCCCTTTATTAAAATTGAGATTTTTGTAGACAACATTGCTGTTATTTACCAGCGAGTCGATACATAATCCACCTTCACTGCATGCTTTTATGGCAACTGTAGCCGATTTATTTTCGTAATCTTCAGCTTCCACCGGAATGTAAGGGTTCTGGTGGTAAGTTTCGGAAACAGTTCCGGCAGTGGCACTTATCTGTCCGGTGAGTCGGACATCCTGTGATGAACTTCCAATATATAGATTTACTGGACCACCCTCCACTTTGAATGTTCTTGATGTCATATCGTAATACTGCAAATCTTCGTACTTCAATGTAAAGCTTACATTTTTTGTTTCGCCGGGTTGCAGGGTTACGCGGGAGAAACCTTTCAACTGTTTGGCAGGGCGCACCAATGTAGATGGAATATTGATATATAACTGAGCGACTTCATCACCGGCTTTTGACCCGGTATTGGTAATATCAGCACTTACCACGATCGAATTACCTAAACCAAGGCTCTGAGAACTTAATTTCATGTTAGCATACCCAAATGTAGTATAGCTGAGTCCGTATCCGAAAGGATACAGGGGTGTGCCTTTAAAATACATGTAGGTACGATTGTTCATAATGTTATAGTCACTCTTGGAGGGCAGGTCAGTCAATGATTTGTACCAGGTTGAAGCTAATTTACCACCCGGATTGTAATCTCCAAACAGCACATCAGCAATGGCAGCACCCTGTGCCTGACCTCCGAACCAGGCAGACATAATGGCCGGCAAATTATCCTGTTCCCAGTTTACAGCCAGCGAGTAACTATTTACAAGTACCAGTACTGTTTTGGGATTGGCAGCATAAACAGCCTGGATCATTTGGTCCTGTGCTCCGGGTAAGCCAATGGTTGCACGGTCAGCACCTTCACCGCCGGTACTCATGTCAGTTCCACAGGCTAAAACAACGATTTGTGCTTTTTTGGCCGTTGCAACTGCTTGATCAATGTCGGCCTGAGTATATGCCCCGTTTATACTCGAACCAAATGCATAGTAGATAGTTTTGGTGCCATTCGTGTAACTGAGGTCACTCGTTGTCCCATCCGCACTGTTATAGAACTTAAACCAATTCAGGTTAAACAGGTATCCGGTTGCTGCTCCGGTGAATTTGATATATAGTTTATGCCTACCTGTCAATCCAGTTACACTGGCTGATACAGTAGTCCAGGTCTGCCAGGCACCCGTTGAGGGAACTGTAGCTGTACAGATTACGGTTCCTGTTGTTGCGTTGTCCAACATTACCGTGATGGTACCTCCGGTTGTTGCACTGGCAACCCGGAAATTCACCTTGTCTATGTTATTTGCGAAAGTGATCGAGTCATATCCAACATAGGTACTGTTTTTGATATAGCCTATTTCAGAACCGCCCTCGTTACAAGCTTCCGATTTAGGACCACCCGATAAAGTTGTAGCTGTTTCCGCTTCAATAACTCCATCCGAAACATTAATGCCAAGTTTGTCGGCAATACCCTGAAAAGGACTTATGCTAACCGAAGGGGAACCACTATAGTCACCTAACTGAACTGCTTTGGCATTTGCTCCGATAACAGCAATGGATTTAATGGTATCACCCCGAAGAGGTAAAAAGGAATTATTATTCTTCAACAGTACAATGGCTTTTTGAGCTGCCAAGACTGCTAAGTCACGGTTAGCCTGACAATCAAGCCTGCTTGCCGGAATTGAAGAATACGATACTGAAGAAGATGGATCAAATTCACCCAGCATAAATCTTGTTTTAAAAACCCGAACTAAAGCCGAATCAAGATCAGCCTGGATGAGTAATCCTTTATTTATAGCATCATTGGTATACGTTGTATAGGTATATTGACAATTCAGATCGGTCCCGCTTCTCAGTGAAACTGTCGTGGCATCAGTCAACGTAGGAACATAATTATGATTCACGCAAACATCTGAAACTGCGTCACAGTCGGAAACCACAAAGCCTTTAAATCCCCATTCCTTGCGGAGAATATTAGTAAGTAACGTGCGATTTGCCGGGCAGGGAACACCATTCAGCGCATTATAAGCACTCATAATGGAATAAGCTTTACCTTCCTGCACACATGCCTTGAATACGGGTAAGAAATACTCCCGAAGACTACGTTCATCCACATCCGATGAGATACTGGTCCGTCCCTGCTCCACATTATTACAGGCGAAGTGCTTTGCAGTCGCCACGGTCTTAAGATATTTAGGGTCATTACCCTGCATACCTTTTATGAAGTTTACGGCCAGTCGTGCTGCCAGGTAATTATCTTCGCCAAAGTTTTCTTCTTCCCGACCCCACCTTGGATCCCTGTCCATGTTGACCACCGGGCACCAATATGTTAATCCCAGGCCGCTAGTATTATTCTTTACCCTGGCTTCATCGGAAATGACTGTAGCAATATTATATATCAACGTACTATCCCAGGTGGCAGCTAATCCATAAGGCTGAGGAAAAGAAGTGGCTAATCCTTGCCGGGCAACTCCATGCAAACCTTCCGTCCAATAGTTGTAACTTTTAACACCAAGCCTGCTAACAGCTGCTGATTTATGCCCAAGTTGTGAAATCTTCTCTGAAAGAGTCATTTTTGATATTAAATCCTTTGCCCTGACATCTACCGGCAAGGTAATATCTAAATAAGGATCTACAGCATTTACCGAGATTATACTCAGTAAAATTCCGCATATAAGGAACTTTAATTTTGAAAATTGTTTCATAGTACTATTTTCTTGAATATTATTTGATTTTTAGATTTAAGGTAGTCAAGTCCTTCATATTAGAGCTTCCGCCAATGAACAACTGATAATCACCCGCAACTGTATGAATTGAATTTGTTTTAGTATCCCACCATTCAAGGTTATCATCATTCAATTCAATCGTAAGTTTAATTGTTTTTCCCGCAGGTACCGCGATACGTCTGAAAGCACGCAATGTTTTTGTCGGCCCATCAGTATCATCTACTTTTTTGAGATATACCTGCACAACTTCATCGCCCTGCAGTTTTCCTGTATTGGTAACAGGTACTGTAAGAATTACTTTATCCCCTGCTTTTATTGTTTTTTTGTCTAATTCAGGGGTGCCTAATTTGAATGTGGAATAACTTAAGCCATATCCGAATGGATACAAAGGCTCCTTGTCCATGTAACGGTAGGTACGTCCCTTCATATCGTAACTTTCAAAAGGAGGAAGCTGTTCTACATTCTGATAGAAAGTTATGGGTAGTCGTCCTGACGGATTGAATTTCCCGAGTAACACATCTGCCACAGCTTCGCCTCCTGCTTCACCGGGATACCAGGCTTGCAGGATGGCATCACAATTTTTACTTTCGGGTACCAATCCCATGGCTGAACCTGAAAAATTAACGAGAACCACTTTTTTACCTGCAGCCTTGAGTGCAGCGATAAGGTCCCGCTGTACCTGAGGCAATTCAATACTGGTACGGTCGCCGCCTTTAAATCCGGGAGCATATACATTGGCATCTTCCCGTTCATACTCCGCAGAGATACCCCCCGCAAAGACGACTACATCAACCTTTTTCAGATCAGTTATTAATTTGGCCACATTTGGAGCTTCATTCCGTTGGATGGTAAATCGGAATTCACCATATTCATTGTTGCGAATAAAATCAAAACCTATATCATACGATTTACCTGCCTGAACCTGCATCTTCTGTAAATAAAGTGTCTTGGTCAGTTCTTCCGGATGGGCTTGCCGCCCATCAATATAAAGTGTTATTTTAGCAGGTGCAGTATAAAGAATCTCGACTTCTCCGGATAAGGTCGGAGTAAAAGTTGTACTGAATTTAGCTGAAAATGAATTCGCAGCAACTCCTTCGGCGAATGGTTTTAATTTTGGAAATTTCAGTGTAGAATCATATTGAGCTTTTGCTGCCGGGCTGCCGGACATATCTGTATTATTCCAATAGTTAGCCGAAAGACCCACTTTCCCATTTGACTTACATTCAGAAAACAGATTAATAGTTTTATAGGTGTGTGGGCAAGATGCTGCACTTACCAGGTCTGGTATCTGAAGTTTCAATGCCTCCGACAACGTGGTTGTTTTCTTGGGAGTGCCATTGTAATTTGCCCATTGCATGACTGAATCACTGGCATTAGGACCGATTAGAGCCACTTTTAAATTTTTAGGTAAGGGTAAGATACCATTGTTTCTTAAGAGCACCATGGACTCCCGTGCCATTTTCAACGACAAATTATGATGACTGATGCAGTTGACAAGCGAATCGGGCAATTTATCCCAGGGGGTGCTATCATCCATTTCCCCAAGCTCAAAACGAGCTTTCAACAGTCGTTTCAACGATAGGTTGATGACATCCTCTGAAATCAATCCCTGTTTGGCTGCCGAAATGATAGATAAGAATGAACTGCCACATTCCAGGTCGGTTCCACTCATGACTGCGGTAGTGGAAGCATGAGCTGAATCGGGTTCCGTCATGTGTGTATCCGGTTTATAAAAATCATTGATGGCTCCACAATCTGAAACAACGATACCATTGTAACCCCAATCATTACGCAATATTTGAGTCAGCAGACGGTTGCTTCCGCAACATGGTTGTCCTTCGAAACTATTGTAAGCACACATCACTTCCTTCACTTTCCCTTTTTGAACTGCAGCTTTAAAGGCAGGTAAGTAAGTTTCCCACAAATCACGGGGTGCTATATTTTCGGCATCGAAATAATGCCGGCTCCATTCAGGTCCTGAATGCACCGCAAAATGTTTGGCGCAGGCATGGAGTTTGTCATACTCCCCTTGTCCATTTCCTTGTAATCCGGTAATAACGGCAACTCCCATCACACTTGTCAGATAAGGATCCTCGCCATACGTTTCCTGTCCTCGACCCCAGCGCGGATCACGGAATATGTTGATATTGGGTGTCCATACATCCAACCCCTGATATCGGTTACGCTCTCCTTTTTCTACAGCCTGCCGGTGCTTTACCCGTGCCTCATCGGAAACGACAGAAAATACTTTATAAAGCAAGTCATTGTCAAATGAAGCTGCCATCCCAATGGTTTGTGGAAAAACAGTGGCTATCCCGTTACGGGCTACACCATGTAACGCTTCGTTCCACCATTCATATTTTTTAATTCCTAACCGTGGGACTTCCTTAGATGAATTCATCATAAGGTTCACCTTCTCTTCCAGGGTTAGCCTATTCAACAAATCTAACGCCCTGGATTCAGCTGAAAGTGCTTTATTCTGAAACGGAAGTTGTGCAAAAGAAAACATTGAAAGGCAAAGACAAAGATTTATAAGCAGTAATATCTTTTTCATATTTAAGTAACAGAACTGAATAATGTCGTATTATTTTAATTTAAATAAGGGAATAAGCTTGGATCTTTTTGCTCAACACCTCTTTTGAGGGGTAAAAACAAAAATAAGGTGTTCAATTTAATACCCTTATTTACAGATAGTATCCATTCGTAGAAAATCAAATCTCCCGGATTAAGCCCTTATTCCTGTACAAGATGTGTGAGAGTCTTGATTACAGAATTAAGACAATTCTATCTTAATTCTGTAAATCAAATCAGTACTCATTATCGAAATTAGGTAAAGTGCCTAATTAGCGCTTGTAACAAAATATAATTGCTGATATTTTGAAGGTTTAATAGCCGGATCATTTGACAAACAACTAACCCTGACAGAGTAGGGAGTTCCCGGAGCCAAGCCCAATAATGTACAAGTGATATTCGTAGTAGTTGCTAGAGTTAACGCAATGGTATCACCTACTAGTTTGTTTTCGAATTTCAAGCTGTCCTGGCTGGTTTCAATAAGGTACTTAGTCCCTCCAGGAACAACGGTCCATGCCGCATCGGCAGTTGTCGAAGTTATGTTTGAAACTGTAAAAGTGATCGGACGGAACATCCTGTTTGTGGTTGGATCAAGAATAGTATCCGTCTTTTGACAAGAACTGAACCCTGCCAGGATCAACAAAAATACGATCGTATACTTTGCAAATGAACTGTTGTTTTTCATTGGTTGTTTTTTAATTAATGACATAAATCGAGTGATTTCTAAAGATCAAAAGCATTATTGAAAAAACTGGTTTAACCGGTAACCATCATTTCTCAGATATTTACTGGCAGCTGTTTTCATGGTCGGTATCGGCATCAGATAAGGTGCTACATTCGTTGCATCCGCCTTATTATAGGTATATCCCAGCCAGGTATTCAACAAATAATAGCCATCTCCTCCGGCTGTTACCGAATAAAGAGTGGTTGATCTTCCCCAATCCATAGTGGAATATCCTGTGATATCTGTAACCGTTGGATCAACTTTTGTCAATCCATCATTTAAGAACACGATTAACCCATTTACCACTTTATAGTAAAGTTTATCGGCATAGGTGCTGTATTTACTAACTGCGGGGTTATTAAGTTCTTGTAAATTTGCAGCTTTTCCTATGTTTCTAAGCAACGTAATAGTCTGATCAATTCGGGGTCCATACAGATTCCAACGGATAAGGTCGTATTTGCGTAAACACTCCCCACCGAATTCCCAGGCTCTTTCATTAACGATAGCCGAGAAGAAAGTAGGTTGGTCAACCGAAACTGAATCCAGATAGTGTTCTACTTTTAAATTCTGATCCTGAGCCGCAAATGCACGGTTTCTGACACGTCTCAACGCTTGTTTGGCAGAAGAAGTTGGTCCGTTAAGATGGTTCTCAGCTTCAGCAAACATTAATAGCACGTCAGAATAGCGCATGATCGGCCAGTTTATGCCAGTCCCCTTGGAAGAAGTCGAAGTCAGGCTATTGGTAGCTCCCACCCATAACCGGCACCATTTACCAATGGTTAGGTTTGTAATCGATTTAATGATGGCTTGTGTAGCATCTCCGGTATATGAAATTTTACTGATGGTAATATCGCGTCTCACATCTTTAGAGTCAAAGGTAAAGTAGTAACCCGGATTCAAGCCTGTTGATAACGTGGTGGTCCCTTTTGTGGAAGCACTCACACCTATCCCGATATTCCAACCCACATCACCCCCGCTGCTTGCACTGCCAAATGCCATTTCATAAAGCACCTCACTATCGACGGGTTTCAGGTATTGACATTCATTGAGAAAGATCTGTGAAAAGCTCGGATTTAACTGTCTATCTTTAATGGACATTAGTTTCTCGCAGTAATCTTTTGCTAATTGATAGTACTCATCACTGGTCCGTGCTGTTTTCGGAGTTCCATTGTACGTGTATTTCACTGCCAGGCTATCATTATGAGCTACATCCAGATAATCATCGGCTCGTTTCATCGTTCCATCATGATTCATCGAATACCCGGCTCTGAAAAGTGCGATTCTGGATATCAGTCCTAATGTAAATTCGCGGTTCATCCGTTCGATACCATCTGAGAACTGATCGGCAAAATACATCTTTTCCTCGCAATTTATCATATCCTGGATAGAGGCTGAATAAATAAGGTTTTTATCCGTCCTTGGAATATCCAGTTGCATACCCGATTTAGCGGATGCCCTAAAGTAAGGAACATCACCCCATATCTGCGTCAACAGTAAGTAACGGTATGCCCGCAACGTATAACACTCTCCCAGCATCTGTTGCATATCTTTATCACTCGAAATGCTGCTTGCCTTTATTCCTTCAATACATTGATTTGACCTGTCAACAGCTAAATAATTATTTTCCCAACACGTATTATTATCCTTCAAACCTTGTAAGCGTCCTCTTTGTAAAGTCCACATATCGGTCTTGTCCGAAGAGGTACTCAATTTACTTTCGCTGGCTTCTACGTCAGTGCTTTGAGCCCATGCATTTGACATCCTGGAAGTAAATGCATCCTCTGTAAACAATGCATAAGCCCCCAATACCATTCTCTTGGCATCCGAAGTGTTTGAAAATACATAATTCGCATCAAACGAGGATGGTGATTCAACATTTAAAAAGTCTTTGCAGCCTACAGCAGTCAGCATGATAAGACTCATGAACATGATATAATATATTCTTTTCATAATAAACTCTTTTTTCATAAAATTAGAAGGTTACGTTAAGTCCAAAAGTGGTTCCAAAGCTCTTTGGATAAGACGAATAATCGCATCCCGGCGTTAAACCCGAAGCACTTGTTCCCCGGATAGCAGTACTTACCTCAGGATCATATCCGGTGTAATTTGTCAACAGGAATACATTGCTAAGTGTGCAATAAACCCTGAATTGACTGCATCCAAACTTCCTGGTTGTTTTCTTAGGTATCGTATAGCCAACTGTCACATTTTGCAAGCGAAGATATGATCCGTCTTCTATTGCCCAGGAGTGTGCAACAACCTGAGTGGTACTGAACGACCAGGGTGACCAGTACTGTTTAGCGTTTGCCCCTTCATTCATGGCAGCAAGCGTTGGTAAATCCGTAACATAATTACCGGTAGCATCGATATACGTATACCTGTTGCCCGAACTCATAAATCCGATTAAATTTGGATAGGTATCCGAAGACCGGTAGTTCTGAGCCATGGCAACCTTATCCGCATTGTAAATCTGATTTCCATATACATAGTTGAACAGCAAGGCTACATCAAATCCATGAAATGAACCGTTAATGGTAAAACCTCCCGTGAATTTAGGTGCTGTTTTTCCGATAGTTGTTTGGTCGTAACTATCAACCACTCCATCCGGAACTCCATTTGGACCTGAGATATCCTTAAATTTGATAGTACCAGGCCTTACCCCGATTTTGCCACCTACAATGGTATTATTCGCAACCCCCGCTGCTAAAATATATTTTTTTGTAGTGGGATCATAGGAAGTAAAATCTGTCGTTTTGTAATAACCATCGGTTACATATCCCATGATCAATCCTACCGGTTGTCCAACCCGAACCTGATAGTCGTAATAATTGGTCAGATCGGTACCTGCCCATCCGGAAGCATATTCCTGAAGGTTTATTCCATCCGCCAGCTTATCAACATTTGAATGATTAAACGCAATATTGAAATTAACCTGCAAACTATAATCTTTGTGTTGGATCAGGTTTCCATTTAAGGTTAATTCAATGCCTTTGTTTGATATTTGACCAACATTTTCCATAACCGTGGAATAACCCGGTGCAACAATCTTTCTCTCAATCAGCAGGTCGGAAGTCGTATTCCAGTAACCTTCCAGGGTTCCGGTCAGTTTTTCATTGAATAATCCGAAATCCAATCCTACATTCTTGGTAATTGTAGATTCCCATTTAAGATTTGGATTTGCCATTTGAGTATTGGTAGGAGCGTAATAATTATTAGGAGCATCTCCTAAGGCGTACGTTTTGGTGGTCTGCAAGGCATAATCGAGTTTGTACATAGTATTTGCTATCCGATTGTTTCCGGAAGCTCCATAACTCAAACGTAATTTAAGGTTGGAAATAGAAAGTGCATTCTTAATACCTTCCATGAATGGTTCTTCGTATATTCTCCAGGCAAAGGCTCCGGCAGGGAAATATCCCCATTGTTTGCCGGGTGCAAACTTAGAAGAACCATCAGTACGCATTGTCAATGTTAATAAATACCGGTCATTTAATATGTAGTTAAACCTGCCGAAATAAGATTCCAGGTTATCCTGCGGATAAAGAAAACTTGTTACAGAACTTGCTCCTGCTCCCAGTGCAATGTTTGGGAATATTTTTTCAGGTGCCAGGCTGTTTGCAAATTGCTTGGCTGTAATAAAATTATACCCTGTCTGACCCGAAATAACTTCCTGACCTACCATTAAATCAACCTTTTGATGGGTTGAAATGATTTTCTTGTAAGTTAATGTATTGGCAATGCGATATTTTCCCGATTGTCCTTTATTCCATTCAATATAAGGTAATCCGTTCGTATCGCTTCCATATCTTACCTGGCTGGTAAACTGACCATAGTAATTTTTATACTCATCGAATGAGTATTCATAACCGGCATCCATCCGATAGGTCAGTTCAGGCAATATATTCCACTCCAGGCCCCCGGAGAAATTAAATATCCTGTCATTTTTTTGTCTCCAGTATTGAGCTGCCAGCTGTGCCAGGGTTAAATGTCCCTGAAGCCAGTTTTCATAATCCACTTCATCCAGTGTTGTAGGGTCAACCGGATTGTATTCTTGTAAACCAACTACAGGAGGCCTTGTAATGGTTCGGGATGTACGTACTTTATACGTTCCACCCGAAGTTCCCGACCCGTCAACTTCGGTATCTGAAAACCTGCCACTGAAATTTACTCGTAAGCTTTTAGATATTTCGTGATTGATTTTGAAATTTGAATTAAGACGGGTATACACATTTCCAACCATCAGACCGGCGTTATTTACATAGGTGGCACCTGCTGAAAATTTTGTTTTTTCTGTTCCTCCCTGGATATTGATGTTATGCTGATAGGATAACATTTGTCCCCCGAAAAGGTCGTTCTGCCAGTCATGACCAGCTTTGCTCTTATAAATGTCAAAATCCTGAAAGACTCCGAATGTGTTGTAGAAATCAGATAGCGCTGCTGACCCGTTGATGGCTGCATATTCATAGTTCTGCTTAACGTACTCGTACGGATCTAAAACTTGCAATCGTTTTGAAAGCGATTTGATTTGTAAATATCCGTTATAAGAGACCGTTGTTTTTCCTGCCACAGCTGATTTAGTGGTGATAAGCACTACTCCATTCGACCCCTGTGAGCCATAAATTGCAGTCGAAGAGGCATCTTTCAATACTTCAAAACTTTGAATATCATTCGGGGCAATATCACTGATACTCGATACCGGAAAACCATCCACCACATACAAGGGTGCATTATCACCTGTAATAGACTGTCCACCGCGAACCCTAACCACTACTTCCGCATCCGGGGAACCATCGGTAGTGGTCACCTGAACACCGGTCAAACGTCCGGTAATTGCTTCTGCTATGTTAGAAACGGGCATTTTTGAAATCGTCTCAGCACCTACGGAAGTTACTGAACCCGTTAAATCACGCTTCCTGACCGTTCCATAACCAATGACCACTAAATCGTCCAATTGGTTTGAATTCGATTCCAGATTGACTATCAAATCTTTAGTTTTTCCTCCCTGAAGGGCAAGTTCAAAATTCTTCATCCCGATATACGAAAAAAACAAGATCGTTGAATTCGGATTTTGAACTACCAGGCTGAACTTACCGTTCATGTCGGTGATCGTTCCTTTTAAAGTTCCTTTGATTTTTACAGATGCTCCGGGGAGTGCTTCGCCCGTGTCATCTTTTACTAACCCTGTAACGGTGGTTTGTGCCGTTGCGTAACAAACACAAAATACTGCCAGCAGCAATGCGAAGAGATGTTTTCTCATAAAGTGTGATTAATAAATAATATTTGACTCTTGATGTTTAATACTTTTGATGGTACAAAGAAATACTAATTAATACTGAATAATGTGTAATAATCGGTATAGAACTTGCAC
>CAIYOZ010000416.1 GCA_903927945.1 uncultured Bacteroidales bacterium
CGTGAACTCTCCGAAAAATATTGTAGGCGAACGCCGTGTTCGTGAAATTTTCCCGATTCGTAATTATGTATTTTTCGATTTAGGTTCAACCGAAATCCCCGACCGTTATATTTTGCTGAAGAAAAGCGAAGTAAAGGAATTCAGAGAAGACCAACTGGAAGTTTTCACTCCTAAAGTGCTTTCAGGTCGTTCGGACAGACAAATGGTTGCATATTACAATGTGTTGAACATTTTGGGCGACCGTATGCAAAAAAATCCAACAACAACCGTGCGCTTAACCGGTGCATCCATGCAAGGGCCAGAAGATGGAATGTATATGGCTGAATCGGTGAAGAAATACCTTGTTGATGTTTTTGAAATAGATCCCGCCAGAATCAAAACTGAAGGTCGGATTAAACCACGCACTCCATCTGAATTAAATGGAGGAACGCATGACCTAGAACTACTTCGGGAATGCGACCGCAGGGTAACAATCTGGAGCGAATCACCTGAATTGAGCATGGAATTTCACAGTGGACCTGATGCTCCGTTGAAACCAGTAGCTTTGAATGTGGTGCAGGATGCTCCGATTGATAGTTATGTTTCGGTCAATGTTGAAAAAGGAGATGCTGCGTTTACTTCATGGACGTTGGATGCAACTGACGAATCAGGATATGTTCAGAATTTTGGTCCGTACACCCACGAAAAAATCAGTATTCCCGGTAAAGCTATTTTAGGAAACCGTTCGGAAGGTGATTATAAATTGAAAATGACAGGTAAAACCAAAAATGGAAATACCGTGGTTAAGGAAACTACCGTTCACATTGTGCTTTGGAAAGCGCCTCTACCAGAAGAAGGAATGAGATTCAGCATTCTGTACGAGTTCAATAAATCGAAGTCAATTGAAATGTATCAAAAGTATCTGACTGAGATTGTTGTACCGAAAATCCCAATCAATGGGTTGGTTATCATTCACGGTCATTCCGACATTATCGGCGATAGTGTGTACAACCGGCGTTTATCACTGGAACGTGCCAACGATGTGAAGATGATTATGCAAAATGCCCTGAAAGTCGCTAACAGAAACGATGTACGCTTCGAAATATTTGGCTTTGGTAACGATAAAGATACCATGCCTTTTCCCAACGATCATCCGGAAGGACGATTTTATAACCGAACCGTAATTATTGACATTATTCCGTCAAAGTAAGTTTTAGGAAACGAATATGAAATGAAAAGACAGAGACTTCGAAAGAGGTTTCTGTTTTTTTTGTCTGAATCAGAATTTACAGAATTATTGAATTTGCAGAATTTAAAAGAAAAATATCTTTATTCTGTTCATTTTTAACTTCTGAAAATTCTGATTCTGACATTTTAGAAACATGTTCAATCTGTGAATCTTGCAACTTTTTCCAAAAGTTGTGTAACAGTCCTTGTTTGAAATAGAATAACCTTTGTAGCATGAATAAATCTCTCAAATTAAGCCTAAAAATGAAACCCAAGCATAAAGTAATCACGGTTTTAGCAATAGTTGCAGGTGTAATAATGCTCAGCGTGTTGCTGATTTTTCTGTTTATCTCGCCCATTACAAAATACCTGATTGAGAAGTACGACGAGCAATATACAGGTCGGCAAATTACGATGGATAGAGTGTATGTAAACCCGTTTACAGGCTATTTTCACTTCACAAATCTGAAGATTTATGAGCAAAAAAGCGACAGTGTTTTTATTGCTGCTCAGGGTGTGAATGTCGATATTGCCTTATTCAAACTGTGGTCTAACACCATAGAACTATCCGAATTGACACTGATTGATCCCGTTGGGAAGATTATTCAGCACGATAAGGATTTTAATTTCGACGATTTAAAAAAGCGATTTATTCCCTCCAAAACCGATACCGTTCCTTCTAAATTTCATGTAAACATATTGAATGTGAGTATGCTAAACGGTGTAATTCATTACCGCGAAAATCAATATCCGATTAATTATTTTATCAAAAAAGTAAAAATTGAAAGTCTGGGCAAACGCTGGAACAACGATACAATTGCTATGAATTTTGCTTTTGCATCGGGCACCGGAAGTGGCGATATGAATGGAAATATAACAATGAATATGAATACAATGGCTTACAAACTGGCTGTTGTGGTGCAGAAATACGACTTGAAAGTGCTTGAACCCTACCTGAAGGATTTTACAAATTATGGCAATTTCTCCGGAAATATGGATGCCAATGTAAAATCGACCGGTAATTTCCTCGAGAAGCTGAATGTGACCAACAGCGGTATGGTGGTTATACACGATTTCCATTTCGGCAAAAATCCGAAAGATGATTATGCATCGTTTGATAAACTGACGTTGGCCATCCGCGAAATGAGTCCGAAGAAAAAATGTTACCTCTATGATTCCATTTCGCTTATTCATCCCTATTTCAAATACGAACGTTACGACAAACTGGATAACCTTGAAACGATGTTTGGAAAGCATGGTTCGAACATTAAAGATGCCAATGACGATTCGGACAAATTCAATCTGGTGATCGAAATTGCCAATTATCTTAAAACCCTGTCGAAGAATTTCTTTCGGAGCGATTACAAAATCAGCCATGTGGCCATTTATAACGGCGATGTTAAGTTTAATGATTATTCCTACGGCGAGAAATTTGCCATTGAAATAAAGCCGCTTTACGTGCGTGCCGACTCCATTGACAAGCAACATCGTCGCATAAATGTAAGCTTTACGAGTGCTGTGAAACCCTATGGGAACATTGATATTAAGGCGGGTATAAACCCTGCCGACAGTACCGATTTTGATCTGCAATACAACTTTACACGCTTACCGGCCGCGTTGTTTAACCCCTATATGATTAGTTATACTTCCTTTCCGCTCGACCGGGGGACGATAGAACTGAATGGTGTCTGGCATGTGATGAATGGGCATATCAAAAGCAGCAATCACATTATTGTGGTCGATCCGAGATTAGCCAAACGCTTGAATAATAAAGGAATAAAATGGTTGCCTATGTGGCTGGTCGTTGCTTTTATCCGCGAAAGTGGCAACGTGATAGATTATCAAGTTCCGATTACCGGAACATTGCAGCATCCCAAATTCAACTTCCATGATGTGCTTATAGATTTACTTACAAACATTATCGTTAAGCCGGTTACTGTCATACACCGTTTGCAGATTAAAGATATCGAAACCGAAGTGGAAGGTTCCCTGAAACTGAAATGGGACATGAAAAGTGCTGCACCCGGATTTAAAGAACGCTGGTTTATCCGGAAAATGGGCGATTACCTGGCTGTGAATCCTACTGCCACCATTAATATCCAACCGAAAGTCTATGCGGCTAAAGAACAGGAATATATTCTGTTTTTTGAAGCTAAGAAAAAGTATTTTTTAGCCACTCACCATTACACAAGCCACACGCTGAGTAAAAAAGATTCGGTGCAGGTGGAACGAATGTCCATTCGGGATTCAGCATTTATGCGTATTGTCAGCAACCATTCGAAGGGTGCATTGGCTTTTTCCATTCAGGAAAAATGTGCTACTTATGTTCGTGCCGATGTGGTAAACGCCAAGTATGAGCTACTCAACCAACAGCGGAAAGAGGCATTTATGTCTCTGATAAAGAAGAAAGAAGTACTGAATCAAATTCGTTTCTCTCCGGCAGAAAATGTGACACCGCTTAATGGTTTTTCGTTCTACCGAATCATTTACAAAGGCGAATTTCCTGAATCGTTTATGAATGCCTACCGCCTTATGAACCAGATAAACAGCGACGGCGAACGCCAAAAGTACCGCAAAGACCGTAAGAAAGTGAATTTGATAAAATAGTTGATAGTTCTGAATTATCAACTATCAACTAACTAATGTGTGAATCTTGCAACTAATTCCAATTGTGCTGTAACATTTTACAGAATAAAATCGCTGACCTTTGTTGGCTAAGATATATCACATTTAAAGTGAAATAAAATGAAGAATAAATTACTCGATTTATTTATGGTTGTTGCGTTAGTAATCATGCCAGCTATAGGTTTTGGACAAACAGCACCTGATTTAGGAGTTGCATCCGGTTTTACTTTATTTACGTCTGCTGGAGCTTTCGATAGTTTCGGAGCAACTCATGTAACAGGTAATATAGGCAGTTTTACGGTTACGCCTACCATTAATGCTCCCGGTGTTATTACGGGTTCGATTTATAATGCATCAGATCCGATTTCTTCAACGGCAGCCGCTGCTGTGAATGCTGCTTATACTGATTTGTTTGGTCGAACACCTACAGATGTTATTGCTGTCGGATTGGGTGGTCAAACACTATTGCCGGGTGTACACAGCACCGGTACAGGAGCGGCTGCCAATTTAAGCGGAAATATAACGCTCGATGCTCAGGGCAATCCTAATGCTGTATTTATTATCCAGATTGATGGCGCATTGACTACCGGAGTCAACTCAAATGTACTTCTTGCAGGCTCTGCCTCCACTTGTAATGTGTATTGGCAAGTAACCGGTGCATTTACTCTGGGAGATAACTCCGTTTTTAGAGGAACACTGGTTTCCGGAGGTGCGATTGAATTACTGGAAGGCTCATCACTTCTGGGGAGAGCACTTACAAAAGCGGGAGCTATTCACCTGCACAACAATGCAGTCACCCTAACCGAATCGCCAAACTCTACAGCCGGACCTGACAGAACTATTTGTAAGAATGAAAGTACTCAACTTGGAGCAACAGCCGTTGCCGGAAGTACCTATAGCTGGACATCTGTTCCGGCAGGTTTTACATCAACTGCAGCCAATCCTATAGTCACTCCGTTGGTAACCACAACATACACAGTTGTTGAAACCATTACAGCTACCGGTTGTAATAGCTCAAACAGTGTTGTTGTAACCGTTAATCCGCCACCGGCTACTTCACTTATTTATCATAATCTATAGAAAAATATCAAAAGCGAATTATAAATAACTATTATACAGCTAAATAAATAAACAAAAGTCATGAAAACAAAATTACATTTCTCAAGAGTCATTATGTTGATGATTGTACTGTTAAGTACATTGGGAGCGTTAGCGCAAACAAGTCAAACATTGACACAAAACGTGTGCGCGGGAACTGAGCCTTATCTGGTAACACCCGGAAATCCCGCAAACCAGTTTCAATGGAGTATTTCAACAGGTACATCCGGAGTAAACTGGACTATCAGCACTCCAACAGCATCAAGTACCAATGTTGTATGGGCAAACCCGGTAGCTCCGGTTACCTACCATTTAACTTTGACGGAAACGGATATTGTTACTTTATGTAATACGGTTGTAAGTATGGATGTTACGGTTTATCCGTTACCATTGAATTATACGGTTACCGGTGGTGGCTCGTATTGCGCCGGTGGAGCAGGTCTTCTTGTTGGTTTGTCAGGTTCGCAAAGCGGAGTAAACTATCAGTTACAAATTGGTGGTGTAAATACGGGTGTGTCAATTCCCGGAACAGGTTCAGCCCTTAGTTTTGGAAATAAAACTGTGGCAGGAACTTATACTGTTGTAGCCAGTACTACAGCTGTTCAGTCTTGTTCTGTAAATATGACTGGAAATGCCGTAATTATTGTTGATCCACTTCCAACAGTATTTAATGTTACAGGTGGTGGTTCTTATTGTATTGGTGGTTCAGGTGTTGCGGTTGGTTTAGACGGTTCACAAACCGGAGTAAATTATCAGTTACAACTTGGTGGTGTAAATAGCGGTGCTACAGTTCCCGGAACAGGTTCAGCCCTCAATTTTGGAAATAAAACTGTAGCAGGAACATACACAGTTATTGCAACCAATGCCTCGGCAACGGCTTGTACAATAAATATGACCGGCAATGCTGTAGTAACCATAAATCCATTACCAACCCCAACTGTTGCAGGTTTGGCAGCTAGTCCTACTTTATCGACTACTGTTTATACTACTCAGACCGGAATGACCGGATATAGTTGGACAGTTAGTGCAGGTGGAACTATTACAGCCGGAGGAACTACAACTGATAACAGTGTAACGGTTAAATGGAATATTGCCGGTCCTCAGACCGTATCGGTAAATTACATTAATGCTAATACCTGCACGGCGGTTAGTCCTACAGTTTATAACGTTACCGTTGGTGATTTACCGATTCCAACTATCACAGGCCCTACACCGGTTTGTGTAAATTCTATCGGCAATGTTTACTTTACCGAAACCGGAATGACCGGTTATACATGGACGGTAAGTGCAGGTGGTACAATTACTGCCGGAGCGGGAACCTCTTCAATTACAGTAACATGGAATACTGCCGGTCCACAGACTGTAACCGTCAACTATACCAATGGTGCAGGTTATACAGCAGCCACTCCAACATCAAAACCAATAACCGTAAACAGTTTACCAGTTCCTACAATCACAGGTTCGTCACCGGTTTGTATCGGAACAGTAGGGAGTGTTTATAGCACAGAACCCGGAATGACATCTTACACATGGGTTGTAAGTGCTGGCGGCACAATAACATCAGGTGGAACTGCTACAGATCCTACTGTAACCATAACCTGGAATACTGCAGGTCCGCAAACAGTATCTGTAAATTACACGAATGTAAGCGGTTGTACAGCAGCAAGTCCAACGGCAAAACCAGTTACTGTCAATCCGTTACCAACAACTTCGCCTATCTGGCACAATTAATAACAATTCCCCTCTCTGTGTGGAGAGGGGGTTATTTATTATGTTTGTTGGTTTGAATTCTATTTTTCGTTACAAGGAATCATATTCAAAAATTGAAAACCATGTTTGCTCAATACCGATATATTCTATTGCTTCTCCTGATACTGTTTGGCAGTATTAGGGTTATTGCACAACTTGCCATGCCCGACAATGTTTATATCGGAACTGCAAAACACTATTATGTTGATCCGGTTGCCGGTTCTACCTACGTATGGAAAATTGATGGAGTAACTCAACCGGGTTCTAAAACAAATGAAATTGATATAACGTGGAATACTTTAGGTACTTTTTTGCTCGAAGTTCAAGAACTGAATGTAAGTACTTGTTTGGGAGAAATAAAATCGGGTCAGGTCATAGTTCGTCTTTTGCCGGTAGTAATTCCAAGTGCCGATTTGAGCGTTGTAAAGACTGTAAATAATGCTCATCCCATTATCGGGCAACCGGTTATATTCAGCATAGTGGCAACCAATAATGGTGCCGACAATGCCAGTGCTGTAAAAGTGACCGATATTTTACAAAGCGGATATACCTATATTTCATCCACGGCAACAACCGGAACGTATGATTCATTTACTTCTGTCTGGACAATAGGGCTTTTAAATGTTGGAAAGTCTGAAACCCTGATTCTTAAAGCAATCATAAATTCATTAGGAAACTATAGTAATACGACCACTATTGATGGTGTAGAAGTGGATGGTGATACCGGAAATAATACATCAACAGCTATTACTTATCCTACCGATTTCTTTATTCCTGAAGGTTTCTCGCCCAACGGTGATGGAACAAACGATTTGTTTATTATCCGTGGAATTGCGAATTATCCGAATAACACCTTTGTAATATTCAATCGTTGGGGAAATAAAGTATACGAAGCAAGTCCTTACCTAAATACCTGGGATGGTCGATCCATGTTCGGATTACGGGTTGGAGGTAATGAATTACCAACTGGTACGTACTTCTATGTAGTTGATTTAAAAGACGGATCGTCTGTTTTTAAAGGAACTATTTATCTCAATAGATAAAAACTAAAGCAAATGAAAACAATTAAACTTTTTACAGCATTGGTTTTATCTTTTGTGAGTTTTAGCCTGACTGCACAGCAAATTCCTATGTACACGCATTACATGGATAATACCCTGGTGGTTAATCCGGCCTATGCTGGTAGCCGTGATGCGTTGACGATAACAGCCATTAATCGTGCTCAGTGGGTCGACTTCAAAGGCGCACCCGTGACACAAAGTATCACCATGCATACGCCATTGCTAAATGAGCATATTGGACTTGGTTTTTCGTTGATGAATGACAAAATAGGGCCAAGCAACAACACATCCGTGGTTTTTGATTACGCATTTATAATAGAGATTATATAAGTTAGTTTGTTATTGATATTTTAGTTTGAAATTAGATAAGGCACAAGCGAGTACCATAACTAAATCACGGAAATCATCTTTAAATGACCTGATTTCTTCTTTGACAATCCTGAATACTTTGCAGTTTCCAATTGCATGTTCGACTTTCACTCGAGTACTGGAAATTTGTTGATTTGACTTTTTCTCTATGACGGTCAACTCTCTTCCTTTTGGTTTCTTTTTAGGTCGATTGATTTCTGCATTCTCAGGATTGAATCCTTCAAAGCCAGAATCAAGCCAAAGTCTAACATTTTTAGAGAACTTAAGTTCTTCGATGTCGCACATCATTTTGTCGTGTATTTTACCCTCCCACGTTTGGGAGATATATAAAATATTGTTATTCAAGTCACTAACAATCAAATTTTTAATCGTGTGGTTTTTTTTTGCCACTATAAAAATCTTTTTGAACATCAGGATCGCTAGGTCGAAGTATAGGACGTTCTGTTCCATCGATAAGAACATCTTGTCCTTCAACAAGCAATTTATTTAAAGCATCTACTGTTCTACATGGAATGCAATTCGCTTTATCCAATGTAGTATTAAGTATTTTCTTTAGCAAATGAATCCATAGATTCGCCTGAGGTTGATTCATGTTGAATGAAGCTGCGTGAGCTTGTTGTAATGGATTATTCTTCATGTAAGAAAGAATAAATATCAACATTGTTTCAATATCTGGGAAAACATCGTCTTTACGTTGCTTTTTTACCGTTCTACGGTAATCACCTGAAGTTGTATAGACTGATATATAAGCATCCCAACAAGGTTCAAAAAGCTGAACTAAAATATTGAATTGCTGAAGTTTAACCCCTACAACTGACAGGAATTGAGCTTCATTTAATTTTAAATCGTTGTAATTTTGCATTTTAATTACAAAATAACAACTTTTATTTCAATTACTTACAACTTATATAATACCTAATGAATCTGAATTCAAGGTCAAAACTCGCACTTGGTGTAAGTGCCGGAGTGAATATATTTCAGGCTGATTTAAATTTGCTGCAACTGGATGTGCAAAATGACCCGGTTTTTATAAATAATATCAATAATCATGTAACTCCAAACGCTGGTTTTGGTGTGTATTACTCAACTGAGCGTTTCTATGCGGGATTTTCAATTCCTAATCTATTGGAAAACAGTTATTCAGAAATCCTACAAACCAACGGAACTACCTTGATTGGAAAGGAACAGCGGCATTATTTTCTGATTGCCGGTTCAATGATAAAACTAACCGAGAATATCGAATTTAAACCTACAACTTACCTAAAAATTACGTCTGCTGCACCTGTTGAAGCCGATCTGACAGCATCTTTTGTCATTCAGAAAAGGTTTTATGTTGGTGCCATGGTTCGTACCGGAGATGCGTTGGGTGCGTTGGTAGGATTCGATGTTACCGATCAGTTTCATGTGGGATATTCGTTCGACTGGTCGTATGGGTTACAAACATTCAGGTATAATCAGGGAAGTCACGAAATTGTATTGCGGTATGACTTTATATTCTTAAACAGAAAACAAATTCATTCACCACGAAATTTCTAAGAATTCTATCAAAACTAATTTCTCTCTATTCCCCCTTTGGGGGTTAGGGGGCTTATCTATCAACTTATGAAAAATCTACTTATACTCATTCTGGCTTTTACCGTAATTGGATTCACCACCAATGCCCAAAAGAAATCAATCAAAGAAATAAAAGGAGGCAAATATTCCTTCAATTACTCCTATGACAAAGCTATAAAAGCATATTCACACTCCAAAGATCTGACTGTGGAAGGGCAACGTGCGCTGGCTGAAAGCTATCATAAAGTGGATAGCAATGTGGCAGCCGGAAAAGTGTATTTCAGAATGATAAGCGCAGGCAAAGGCGTTGTACTTGAGGATTATTACAACTATGCCATGGTGCTGAAAATGAATGGCAACTATCCGGAATCTGCCAAATGGATGGACAAATTTGCAGCTCTTAAGCCGACAGATTTACGTGTAAAAGATTATCTTGCAAATGGTAGTAAATTAGCTGATTTGCAACAAGGTGTGGCGGAATTTAAGATTGAACATCAGACGATTAATACAAGTGCGCTGGATTTTGGAACTGCCTATTACAATAACAAAATTGTATTTGCATCCACCCGTACCAATCGCGTATTGTTTGTTAGCAAATACAACTGGACACGCAAACCTTTTTGGGATATGTATGTGGCCGATGTGGACAGTAATCAATTAAGCAATCCACGTATTTTTGACAGAAAGTTGAATGGAAGTCTGCACGATGGCCCTGCTTGTTTTAGTAACGAAGGGACTTTTATGGCTTTTACCCGAAATAATTATCAGGCTAAAAACAAAATTAAGGTAGTAGAACTTCAAATCTGGTTTAGCAACTTCAAGGACGGAAAATGGTCGAAACCAAGTCCATTTATCTATAATAACACCGCCTACTCGGTTGGGCAACCCTGCCTGACTCCCGATGGAAATACAATGTACTTTGCCAGCGATATGCCGGGCGGATTTGGAGGCGTAGATCTTTACAAAACAACCAAAGACAGCACCGGTGTGTGGCAAAAACCCATTAATCTGGGCGATAAAATAAATACCGAAGGCGATGAAATGTTTCCATTTCTGGAAGCCAAAAGCGGAACATTCCTCTTTTCTTCCAACGGTCGTTTCGGACTTGGCGGATTGGACATTTTTATAGCTAAACTGAATGGTACTGAATTTAGTCAGTCTTATAATGCCGGTTCTCCTCTGAATACGCAATACGATGATTTCGCAGCCATAATTGATGCTAAAGTGGACAAAGGTTATTTTTCCACAAACCGAGCCGGTGGCAGTGGTGGCGACGACATTTATTCACTGGAAGTACTGGAACCAACTATTGCATTTTCGGCTACAGTTCCTACGGATATTCCGGTCATTCGGAAAATAAGGGAAACATTCCCGCTTCGTAACTATGTGTTTTTCAATACGGGTTCAACGGAAATTCCCGAACGTTATGTGTTGCTTGCCAAAAATCAGGTGAGAAGTTTCAAGGAAGATCATTTGGAAGAGTTTACGTCTAAAAATCCTACTGGTCGTGCTGTTCGTCAAATGAATGTGTATTACAATGTGATAAACATTTTGGGCAATCGTATGGCAAAAAGTCCTTCGGCCAACGTACTCCTTTCAGGTGCATCAATGTCAGGTATCGTTGACGGAATGAAAATGGCCAAATCGGTGAAGAAGTATCTGGTTGAGGTGTTTGGTATTGAAGCTTCCAGAATTACCACCGAAGGAACCATCAAACCGCTAATTCCATCCGAAAAACCGGGCGGAACAAAGGTACTTGATCTGCTTCGTGAAGGCGACCACCGGGTAACTATCTGGAGCTCGTCA
>CAIYOZ010000417.1 GCA_903927945.1 uncultured Bacteroidales bacterium
AATAAAGAATTGGTGGATAAAATATCCGCCACCATTATCTTACAAAGCTACCTGGAATCAAATTTGTTTAATCATTGAACTTTGTAATCGTTGAATTGTTTAATTACAATTTTCATTACAGGCTTACTAAATACTTTTAAATTTAAAAATGATATTACCTATTTATACGTACGGCAACGCCGTATTAAGAAAACATACAGAACCAATTGCAGCTACTTATCCTGAATTGAATACCCTGATTAGTAATATGTACGAAACCATGTATCATGCCGAAGGTGTTGGACTGGCAGCACCACAGGTTGGATTATCAATTCGTTTGCTGGTAATTGACCTGGCACCCTTTAAAGAAGATGATCCTGAATTGGGAGCTTTTAAAGTCGTGATGATCAATCCAACCCTGTTGGAAAGAAGTGAAGAAGCTGTGGCAGGTGAAGAAGGTTGCCTCAGCATTCCCGGAGTGCATGAAACGGTAATGCGTGCCGTGAAAATCAAAATCAAATACCAGGACGCTGATTTTGTAGAGCACATAGAAGAATTCGAAGGTTACAAGGCACGGGTGGTACAGCATGAATACGATCATATCGAGGGTCACCTCTTTACCGATCGCGTCACTCCTATTCGCCGGCAGCTGTTGAAATCCAGGCTGACAAGTATTGTCAAAGGAAAAGCAAGCTGCAGCTACAAGGTTAAGACAGCTTAAGACTCCCTTCAAATCAACCTGACTATACAAAACAGGCTGAACTTCTTACGTTAGAAGTTCAGCCTGTTTTTTGTAGATTCAAGTATGAATCATATGATATTCGATTATTCCACTAAGTCTTTATCTTTCTGAATTGGTTGAGTTTCCTGTTTGTCTTCAAAGAAGTATTTTGCTATCCGAATCGATATCCAGGTAACTGCAAAATAATAGACCAGGTTTAATAATATCCAGTGAATATAGAAAGTACCTAAATTGTTGGGTTGAAACAGCCCGTTATCAAAGTTGCCATTTATTGGGAAATAGAGATACAGGATATCGATCATGTATTGGCCGGTATTGCTTAAATATCTCAACCCGATATTATGAAAAGTAGTATCAAAATGGATTCCGTGATGGATCTTCAAATTCAACAGGAATATAAGATGAAAAATCACCACCTGGAATGCTGCAAATGTGTATAATTTATACTTTCTGTCTTTCAACCAAATCATCCCGGCTGTACTAAAAATACCAAACAAAAGAGATTGAATAAGCATAGGTACTACAAATTCGGTAGTAATGCTATCAAAATAGCTGAATTCAGCTTCATTGAGCAGTATGGTAATAAACAACCCAATCATGTTGAGTGTCAGGTTTAAAAATGCCCAGGTAAAAATTAATTGTCCTAAATACTTGATCTCCGTTTTTGAAACTTTCATGGATATTGCTGTTTAATGTTGTGCTTTTGAATTTCTATTTTTATTGTTTGATAAAGTTTGCCAATGCTTCCCCCACGATAAAATTACTGCCGCCTATAAAGACAAAATCTTCCTCTCCCGATTCTTCTAAGGCTGTGGTTACCGCTTGTTGCACCGTTGGAAAAGCTTCTCCGAGCAAATGGTAACCTAAAGCCTGTTCTTTCAATTTATCTGCAGGTAGCGCACGGATGATGGCAGCCTGTGTAAAGTAATAAACCGCATCGGCAGGCAGTAGCGCCAGTACGGCAGAAATATCCTTGTCATTTACCATCCCTATCACAATTCGAAGGGTTTTGTAAGACTGTGCCTTCAGTTGTTCAACGATATACTCAAAGCCTCCTACATTGTGTCCTGTATCAGCAACAACACGCGGGATTTCCTGTAATGTCTGCCATCTCCCTTGTAAGCCGGTAATTTCAGTCACCTTTTCAAATCCTGTTACTATATCACTTTCAGATACATAGTTATTCAATTCGTTCAATTGGTAAATCGCAGTGAGTGCTGTGGCTATATTTTTTAACTGGTAGTTCCCGCATAACCCTACTTTATAAGTCTTATTTTTAGAAGTTTCAACGATCATGCATTCCTTTTCATACTTTCTGAACTTCACTTCGATAAATTCTTCGGCATAATAGATCGGTGCATCTTCTTCTATCACTTTCTGTTCAAATACCGGACCGGTTTCGGGCAGTGACTCTCCGATGACAACAGGAGTCCAATGCTTGATAATTCCTGCCTTTTCAAAGGCGATTTTTTCAAGTGTATTCCCCAAAAACTCCGTATGATCATAACTGATGTTTGTGATCACCGATAATTCTGGTCGAATGATATTGGTACTATCCAACCTTCCTCCCAGCCCAACCTCAATAACCGCTATATCAACCTCTTTATCCTTGAAGTAATCGAATGCCATAGCCATGGTAGCCTCAAAAAAAGAAGGTTCTATCTCGTCAAACAGGTTTTTGTGATCTTCCACAAAATCAACCACATATTGCTGTTCAATCATTTCGCCGTTTACCCGGATACGTTCCCTGAAATCAACCAAATGGGGTGAGGTGTATAATCCGACTCTGTAGCCTGCACATTGAAGCACAGCAGCCAGCAAATGCGATACAGACCCTTTTCCGTTCGTGCCTGCAATATGAATCGTGCGGTATTGTTGTTGAGGATCACCCAATGACTTCATGAGCCGGATAGAGTTTTCAAGTCCCGGTTTATAGGCATCACCACCTATGTGATGAAACACCGGCAATCGGTCGTATAAGTACTGAATGGTTTCTGAATAAGAACCCCTGACCCCTGAAGGGGAACTTAAGTTACCATTATTCTCTATATTATCAATTTCACTCATTTCTTTTTTTCTTTCTTATCCCCCTTCAGGGGTTAGGGGTTCTTTTAATATTTCTCGTACGATACTATCTCCTCTTTCCTCTTTCTTTTCTTTTCCCTTAATGGCTGTGCTGAATATCCCAGCAGGATGACCAGCATGACTCTTTTGTTCTTCGGGATATCCAGTGCTTTTCTTACTTTTTTCTCATCACACCATCCGATAATACACGATCCGAGTCCTTCATCCGTGGCAGCCAGGGTAATATGGGCTGCTACTATTCCCAGGTCAATATGCGGATAATGTTTGTCGGTTACCCACCCTCCGACACTTGAAGTGAAATTTCCGCTTTCTTCCAGAACTATCAACTGTACAGGTGCTTGCTTTGTGAAATGATTCATCGAAAGCAGCTTGCTGGCAGTGGCATCTGCCACCAGCATTCTTTTCTCAGGGTCAGTAACTACTATGAACTTCCAGGGTTGCGAGTTACAAGCCGAGGGTGCCAGTCGTGCTGCCTCTAATATCCTTTCTAACTTTTCATTTTCAACGGGTTTGTCCAGGTAGGCCCGGTCGCTTTGCCGTGTTTGGACTAATTCTAAGAAAGAGGTCATAGTTAATTATTTATGTTCTATTTTTCCAAAGTTTTAAAGGTTGGAAAAGTTATTAAACAAAAAACAATATCTTTGTCGATACGTTTAATAAGCACAAAGATAGATATAATATGCAACAAAAAGTTCAAACTTACATTCAAAAACACAATTTGTTAACTCCCACCGGGAAGATCATTGTCGGGGTGAGTGGTGGAACTGATTCTGTGGTGTTGCTTCATATCTTATTGGCGTTAGGTTATGACTGTGTGATAGCACATTGCAATTTTCATTTGAGAATGGAAGAGTCCGACAGGGACGAGCTGTTTGTTCGCAACCTGGCCAAAAGCCTGAAAGTTCCATATTATAGTGTTGATTTCGAAACAACTGCCTATGCTTTGGAACATAAAATATCCATTGAAATGGCAGCTCGTGATCTGCGTTATGACTGGTTCTATGAATTACTGGTTAAACAGGAAGCGCAAGCCATTGCTGTAGCCCATCATGCCGACGACAACATCGAAACGTTACTCATGAACCTGGTTCGCGGTACGGGATTAAAAGGGCTTACGGGCATTCAACCCCGGAATCGGAAACTAGTGCGCCCCCTACTCTGCTGCACCCGGTTAGAACTGGAAACCTACCTGGTACGATATGACCTCGACCATATTGAGGACTCCACGAACGCCCTGGATGATTATCAACGCAATAAGTTCAGGAATGAAGTCTTTCCCCTGTTGGAGGAGATTAATCCTTCCGTTCGGCAAACATTATATGACTCTTTGGAACGTTTTGAAGGAAACTATATTATTTATCAACAGGCGATAGACCGAATGAAGGATGAGATTGTTCATAACGAAGCCGGATTGGTCAATATGGACATTGAGAAAATCAAAAAACAGATCCATGTTCCCACGTTGATGTATGAACTGCTTCACCCGTTTGGTTTCGGCCAGGCAGTGATCAGGCAGGTAACCGAACAGCTGGATGGTGAATCCGGAAGAATATTCTTTTCGGATACCCACCGCTTATTAAAAGATAGAAAATACCTCATGATCAGTGCGCTGAATGAGAACGATGAATTGGAATATGAAATAAACGATGATGACTCTTTCATTGAACTGCCCTTTCCGCTGGAGATAAAGAAGCAAGCGATAGAAGCCGATTTTCAGGTATCTAAAGAATCAAACCGGATTCATGTCGATACTTCCAGACTGACTTTTCCTTTGCTGTTGCGTCGCTGGAAAGAGGGCGATTCATTTTATCCCTTTGGCATGAATCAGCATAAAAAGGTGAGCGACTTCTTCATTGACAATAAACTGAGTCTGCTTGAAAAAGAACATACCTGGATACTGTTGTCAAACAATGAAATCGTGTGGATTGTCGGTCAACGGCTCGATAACCGCTTTCGGGTAGCGAAAAATACAACGGAGGTGATTGAATTCAATTTACATACTTCATAACCCCTTATAAATTATTCTTCTATCTAATTTTCAACTTGCATGTTACCGGATTCCACAACTGAAACTCCCCTGGTCGATCAGGATTACTTGCTGATGAAGTTCTCAGGGAAAGGCGGCTGGACTTTTGCCATCATTCCCGAAATCGTCAGGCCGAAACATTCCTATTTTGGTTGGGTAAAGGTTCGGGGAAGTATTGATGGCTACGAGATCAGTAATTTCTCCCTTTTCCCTATGAGCAATGGTGTGATGTGCCTGCCTGTCAAGGCGGAAATACGCAAGAAGATCGGAAAGAATGAAGGCGACCGGGTACATATTATCCTCTATTCAGAAAGCTTGCCCGAAGTGAACCACGAAGACTTCATGACCTGCCTCCGGGAAGACCCCATAGCCTATCAAAATTTCCTGAATAAGACCGAAATCGAACAAAAAGCCCATATCGACTGGATCTATGCTGCCAAAAATGATGAAGTAAAGGTAGAAAGGATGGCACATACACTCAACATACTGAGTAAGTAGCAACAACCAGGGTTTCACTCTGAGTGAAACCCTCGCTACTCTCATGACTCCCTTCACTCTTTTTGAGTCTTTCTCTATCCGGAATTTTCCACTGGTACTCTCGAAATAAATCGTCCCGATAGTTTCCCGTACCCTGAATACTCTTATCCTTCTGTATCGGTTACCTTCCAGCCGCCCTATTTCCGCCCTTTGTTCTACCTTCTTTCTTTATTTCCCGAGGATTAGAGTTCAAACTAAAGACAAATCCCGGTCAGATACAAACCTAATAACTCTTGTTTGCGGGTTCAAAATGAATGGAATAATCGTTGAGGATATGAATTAAGGTTTTAATATTTTAAAAGTCATTTAAATCGTGTTTAAAAAATATAAGAATATATCAAATAGCCTCTGTACTTTGTTTTATATCATTGATTAAATCAAAGACTGATAAATCATGTGACAACAGTCTGCTATTCAAGTATTAAGACATTAAAATTAAAACACACAACCATGGACCGATACATCGTCATATCCAATCATACAGCCGAAGACTGTCATTTGGCACTGGAACATTTCAAGGAATACCACCCGGGGTTTTTGACTCATTTCGAGTGGGGATGCTCCGACAATGACCATAATGCCTATGCCATCATCGAGGCCGAAAGCCATCAGGAAGCAAAGATGGCTGTTCCACCACTCTTCCGGGACAAGAGCAGGGCCGTTAAGCTCATGTACCTGAATCCTAAAATTGTGGAAGATCCGGTACATTCCATCAACAGATAACAAATTTCGCCGTATCTGAACAAGATCAACAAAAAAGCCCCGCAGGATACGCGAGGCTTTTTAGTTTTACAAATTATGTCAAAAAATACATCAATTCATAAAATTAAACGGTTATCTTTGCATAATTTAGTGCCAAAATTCATAACACAGAGAACCACATAGTAAGAACACATAGCAACACATAGTCTAATGTCAGAAAGATCCAGAAAAAAGATTATGATATATTAAAACTATGTCCACTATGTGACTATGTGAACTATGTGACTGAAATTGATTTAAACATGTACGAGGTGAATAGAAAATGAGACATTAAACTTGATTCTATTACTTATTAAGAATCGTGATATGAGAAAGCTAATCTTAATGCTGTTTATCGTTTACACGTGCATTGCCTCTGCTCAGGTGATTAAAGGGACTATTTACAGCAAAAAGACAAAAAGTCCCATTAGTTTTGCTTCGGTCTATTTTAACGGGACATTGGTGGGTACAACGTCGGATGTAAATGGAAACTTTGTATTGAATTACAGGCATTATTCTTCCATGCCATTAACCTTTAGTGCCATAGGATATTATTCGACCTCGATCATAAAATATTCAGCAGTCAAATCGTTGCAGATTTATCTGGTACCCAAGGAATATGAGCTGATGGAAGCCTCGGTGAAATCAAAATCACTGGTTAGGAAAAGAAAGCGATACCTGGCATTGTTCAGGGATGAATTCCTGGGAACAACGCGTTTTGCCGGTGAATGCAAAATATTGAATGAAAAGGATATCACCTTCAACTATAATACGGATAAAGATACAATAAAGGCATTCGCGTTAAAACCAATCGTGGTCGAAAACAAGGCATTGGGTTATAAAGTTACGTATTACCTCGATAAATTTGAATACTATAATCAAAAAGAAGCCACCTTCTTTAGCGGAAATATCCTCTTCAAGGAGGATAGAACCTCTGAATCCATGCAAAATCAATTCAATGAAAACAGAAAATATGCTTATCTGGGATCAAAAATGCAATTCTTCAGGGCACTTTGGTCGAATAGTTTGAAAAGGAATGATTTTATAGTTTCGGTCTTAAGGTCTCGAACCATGGAGTTTGATATACTTTTAAAATATAAAGATATTGTCTCTCAGGATTCTAAGAACAATAAATTTCTGAAGTACCCCGAAAGCCTCTTGATAAACTACTCCGGCAGGTACAGTGCGGTTACTTTCCTGAAAGAATACGTCTATTTTGACCAGACAGGGTATTTTGATCCAACGGGCATAAACTGGACCGGTGATATGTCAAACAAACGAATTGCAGACTGGCTGCCGTATGAATATTCGATGGAGACAGAGCCAAAACAGTGAAACGAATTAAATTATGAACCATATAAGGTTGGTTTATGTTACAGCTTCTTTGGCTATGAGCGCTATCTATAGCCTGGAATGGGAATATGCCCCCTAACTGCAGGATTTACAACCTGTTTTTATCCTTCACAACACTTAAAATACAATAAATGAGTATCGAGAATAAGATGAACGTAGTATGAGAGTCCGGATACCTATCAGGGAATACATCGGGGAAGTGATTCATGCTATCCGGTTTGGTGTGCTGGCAACAGAAAACGGTGGACAACCCTATGCCAGCCTGATAGCAGTTACACCGGTGGAAGGTAATGTGATACTCCTGTTTGCAACCTATCGCAACACTCAAAAATATACGAATCTATTGCAGAATGGGAAAGTTGCCATACTCTTTGAAAACAGTGGGAACATTGATTTAACCCTGGAGGATATCAACGTATTGACTGCATACGGTCACGCTGAAGAGGTTACAGGTAATACCCAAAAAGATTGTTTAGCCCATTTGTTGAGGCATCCTGATCTGGAGAGTTTTATTCTAAGTACCGGTTGTGCTATCTTTCGGGTTAAAGTTGAATCCTATCAGGTGGTGCAGGGAATTGAGGATGTGAAATGGTGGAAAATAAACGATCCTAAAGTACTCTGTTGATCAAAAAAACAGAACGATCGGTTTTTTAATAATAGCATTTCTAATTGCTTTTGTAAAGTACCAAAACCCATAGATTCACTTATTTAATTACTTAAAAAAATAAGGATTATCGGATATTCAAAATAAGGTAATAAGGTTTATAGTATGGGGCATTGGTTTTCTACTA
>CAIYOZ010000418.1 GCA_903927945.1 uncultured Bacteroidales bacterium
TCCGTGGGAATCCGCGTGCTATTCTTTATTCAAATAGGACAATATATTGTTCTTACTACTTAATTGAGATTTATTGAAAGTAAGATGTTTTTTTAGCTCATTGTTTTACAATTGTTGTATTTCCTCCACCTTTCCTCCATTTATCATTCATATTTTGTTTTTAATTCAACCTTAAATAAATAATTAGTAAACCATTAATTATCCATATATAATCCATATCTATTTAGTAATGGATTATATATGGATCATATATGGATTATATATGGATTATATATGGATTATTAGAAAACATAATAAGAACCATATAAGAACCAAACAGAAACGAAAGGTATCGAAATTCATGGATTTTAGCTGATAAATTAATGAAAAGAAAAGGATCTGATAAGAAAATGGGTTAACGGTTTCCAATTTTCTCTCAAGACCTGTATCTTTGCACTTTATTTCAAAAGCATTTTAGCATTGGAAAAACAGATAAAAGAGAGTTCAGCATTTTAAATAGATAGATTATGGCACTTATAAAATCGGTGCGGGGCTTCACCCCGCAAATTGGAGAGGATTGTTTTTTGGCTGAAAATGCCACTGTTGTCGGCGATGTGATCATGGGTGAAGGATGCAGCGTGTGGTTTAACACGGTGTTGCGTGGGGATGTGAACTCCATTCGCATTGGAAATCACGTGAATATACAGGACGGGTCGGTGTTGCACACGTTGTACGAGAAATCGACTGTGGAGATAGGCGATTACGTTTCTATCGGGCATAATGTTACCGTTCATGGTGCGAAGATTGAAAATTATGCGTTGATTGGAATGGGAGCTATTCTGCTGGATTATGCGGTAGTGGGAGAGGGGGCCATCGTGGCTGCCGGAGCACTGGTGTTGAGCAACACCATCATTCCACCCTATACGCTATGGGCAGGGGTACCCGCTAAAATGATAAAAAACGTGGAGCCGAGCCAAACGAACGAAATGAACCGGAAAATTGCCCATAACTATGCCATGTATGCAGGTTGGTATAAGGAAGAAGATAGTTTATAGCATACCAGACTGGGAATACCAGTCTAAAAAACTTAATCTAACAAAAAAAAGATTCTGCAATGAATATGAAGAATATAAGTATCGTACATTATCATTTGAATTTTTAGTTAGATAAGAGTTGGTAGCATTCCAGACCGGGAATACCAGTCTAAAAAACTTGATCTAACAAAAAAAAATACTGCAATGAATATGAAGAATATAAGTATCGTACATTCTCATTTGAATTTATAGTTAGATGAGAGTGGGTAGTTAGATGTTTGGAAGGTTTGAAGGGTTTGAAGAGTTTGGAGAGTTCTGTGTTCATTGTTCAGTGTTTCGTATTCTAATATAAGAGTTTAATAATTAAAGTTCCAACCAATTAACCAATTAATTTAATCGTCTAATTAAATTAACTAATCACAACTATGAAAAAAGTATATATTGGGATAGCTATCGCATTATTAATGGGAATGAACGGTGTGGCACAGACCCGGGATAAGGCTGTGATCAGGCAAGTCATGCTGAAGAGCCAGGATGCGGTGAATGCCGTGGCTATGTATCCCCGGGAAACCAGAAAAATCATCTTTACTGCCAGTGAATACCCACAGGTAATCCTGAAACTGAATGCCATGCAGCATGATTCACAGGGAGCATTTACTACCTTAATTTCAACATACAGCAAGAAGGAACAGGAAAAGATATGGAACCTGACGCGGTATGATAATTTGATTGCCGATCTGTCAGCCAATCCCGGGAAGTCGAAGAAAGAAATTAATGTTTTGTTGGACAACTATCCTGCCGAAATTCACAAGAGCGCTTTATCTGAATACAAAACGAATTTCGACCTGCTGGTAGAGATTGATCAGATGAATGTCACGTATGATACGAATTTTAAAATCCTCATGGATGATTATTCTCCTGAAGTGCAGAATGTGTTCAGGGAAATGGTAAACATGCCCGAAGTGCTGGACATATTGAATGACAACATGGAGTATACCAGGATAGTGGGGGATTCTTTCAAAAAGGACCCTGATT
This sequence comes from uncultured Bacteroidales bacterium, assembly GCA_903927945.1. Classification (GTDB taxonomy): domain Bacteria; phylum Bacteroidota; class Bacteroidia; order Bacteroidales; family Paludibacteraceae; genus Paludibacter. Next base: position 2,049 of record CAIYOZ010000418.1, read on the forward strand.
GGATACTGCATAAAACGGATTCGTTGAACCTGGTATTGAACCAAAAGAACACCAAAGAAGCCAATGATTGGAAACAAAGCCTGAACGACGACCCTGAAGCACAAAAAGAATACGTCCAGGCAGCACAGGAATATGCGCAATATAATGGTTACCAACCGAGTGATTACAATACCCCTATGACTGAATTTGATACCAATTACACCCCGAATCCCTACACATGGTGGTTTGGTTATCCTTCGTGGTATCCCGACAATTCATGGAATCCGAACCCCTACTGGTATGACTGGGGATTTTATTATGGCCCGGGAAAACAAATCGTATATACCGGTCTTCCGTCATCTTATTTCATGGACTGGTACTTCTTTTATCCGGAACATCACAAGAGATATGCCGAATTATCGAATCACTATTACAATTATTACGACAAACATGTAGCCTCGGCGAACAACAACAGCGTAAGCCGCAGCGTGAACGAATGGCGGGGCAGGAATAAAGAGATCATCACCTCCGATTGGGACAAAGATAAAAGGAACCGGGTGGAACGGTTTAAGCAATTCGGACAATTAGAGGTAGACCGGGGAAAATATAATTCCAGGAACCCTAAGAAACAGATCGGTCAGGCAGACTTTGCACAAAAACAACCGAATCGCTATTATTTCCTGGCTGATGACGTCTCTAAAAGGCCTAGCGTCCAACGGGATCCTAAACCACGGATTGATCCGGAGAACATGCCTAAACCGGCAAAGAGACCAAACATTGCCACACAGGGTCGCTTTAAACCTTCGCCTCAACCTGAGTATGTGAATCCGCAACCTGCAAATACAGAAACCAGGCAGAGACCATCGAATGTAAACATTCCACCACGGAATACCACCCCTGCCCGACAACCTGAAAATACCATTCAGATGCGGGAAGCACAGCAGTATCATCAAAACACGTGGAAGCAACAGGAACAACCACGCCCACAACAACCGCAGCAAACACGACAACCACAACCGTCACGTCAGGCAGAACCGCAGCAACAGCCACGGCAGCAACCTCAACAGCAGGCACAACCGCAGCAAAACAGGCAACCTGAAGTCCGGCAATCAGTGCAACCTGCCAGGCAAAACGGTCAGACACCTGTGACGAAAAAAGACAGGCAGTAGTATTATCGACCCGCTCACTTAGAATTCATATTATCGACCCGCTCACTCAGTAATCATATAAACGGCTGCAGTGAGCGGGTCGGTGACAATATTATTCGACCCGCTCGCTTAGAATTCATATTATCGAACCGCTCACTCAGTAACCAGACAAACCGCTACAGTGAGCGGGTCGGTGACAACAACCGCTATAGTGAGCGGGTCTTTGATAATGTTTCCACCATTTTCTTTGCAGCCTTTGAAGCGGCACCCGGTTCACCCAGGGAGCTTTTGATCATGGCATACTCATTGAGCATGTTTTGCCGGTAGGTTTTATTGTGCAAGAGATTGTCGAGTTCCTGTGCCACATTTGCCGTAGTAAAGAAATGAGCGATCAGTTCTTTCACGACTTCTTTTTCAGCCACAAGATTGACCAGGGAAATGAATTTTACATTAACAAAGATATCCTTTAACACGAGCATCAACCGTCCGAAATACACGTTGTACACCACTACCTGTGGAGTACCGATCAAGGCTGCTTCAAGGGTAGCCGTTCCTGAGTTGACAATGGCAGCCCTGGCATGTTGCAACAATTCATAGGTTTGATTGAATACAATCTTCACATTGGCATCCTTCAGTACAGATTGATAATATTCAGGATCAATTCCGGGTGCACCGGCAATGACAGCCTGATATTCGGGGAAACGCAGCGTTGCCCGTAACATTCGGGGAATGCATGCCGATATTTCCTGCTTACGACTCCCGGCAAGAATAGCTATCATGGGTTTATCCGGCAAGTGGTTCAGGGTACAAAATTCCTTGATGGTTTGTTGTTGGTTCGGGCGGCTATCCACTGAATCAACCGATGGATTGCCTATATATTCCACCGCATAGTCATGTCCCTTATAAAATGTTGTCTCGAAAGGGAAAATAGTAAACAGTTTATCCACGTACTTTTTAATCGCCTTAATACGGTGTTCTTTCCAGGCCCAGATTTTAGGCGAGATATAGTAATATACAGGGATATTTAATTTTTCCTTGGTGAAACGTGCCATAGGCAGGTTGAAACCGGGATAATCAACCAGGATCACCACATCGGGTTGATAGCTCAGAATGGACTTCTTGCATTCGTTGATATTGTTCAATACTTTCCGTGCGTTCTTCAACACTCCCCAAAAGCCCATAAAGGCCATCTGGCGATAATGCCGTATCATTTTACCTCCCTGAGCCTGCATTAAATCACCCCCTAAAAAGCAGAAATCGGCATGAGGATCTTCCTTTTTGAGTTCACGCATTAAATTCGAGGCATGCAGATCACCGGATGCTTCGCCGGCTATGATAAAGTATTTCATCTTGGTTGATTGGTTGATTGGTTAATTGGTTAATTGGGGTGAGGACATTGGGGACTTTGGTGACTACTATATCTTCTACGTCTACTCTTTACTCATTTCTCATTCCTAGTTAGGTGAGCATAAAAATGCTGCTTATGAAGTAAGGCATGGCACCTATCATCATACCTGTTGCAATTTTAAAGCTGTCTGATTTATAGAAGACGAATACAAAAAGTAAGTCGGGCATGATTGATAACAAAAGTAATTTACCCAGTATCACTCCGGGGTAGAGTTGTTTCATGGTTTCCAGAAAGGTTAAATCGCCCGGATAAAACCGGTTCAGATACACCCACATAAAAAGTACCGGAAGGATCAATCCTGGAATGAATCCGTATAAGAAATGATTGAAACGCTCCATTGATTGTGTAAGTTAATTGGTTATTTGGTTGATTGGTTAATTGGGTTATTGGGTTATTGGTTGATTAGTTAATTGGTTAATTGGTTAATTAGTTATTGGGTTATTGGGTTATTAGTCTGCAATGCAAGTGTTTACTACCAACTACCGACTACTGACTGCCGACTACTGACTACCAACTACCGACTACTATAAATTCCAGTTTCTTACAATATCCAATGCCTGATAGGCAGTCAGGTCTATCTTTGTGGGCACGACGGATATATAGCCATGATCGACAGCCCATTCATCGGTATCTTCGGCTTCCGGTTCATGGTTTTCAAAGTAACCTGTCAACCAGAAATAAGAACCACCCCGTGGATCAGTCCTTTTAGCATATTCCTTTGTCCAACGGCCATCACATTGCCTGGCTACCCGGATACCGGCGATTTCACCAACGGGGGCATTTACATTCAGACAGGTTCCATGAGGCAGTCCATTCTTTAAAGCTTCCGTGGCTATCTGAAGGACAAACTTTTCAAAGATTGAAAAATCAGCCTCCAGCGAATGATTGTTTATGGAAAAACCTATGGATAAGATACCATTTTCACATCCTTCGAGCACAGCACCCATGGTGCCTGAATACAGGACGTTAATGGCTGAATTGGAACCATGGTTGATTCCTGCAACGATCAAGTCGGGCTTATGATCGACAATTTCGTTTAATGCCAACTTGACGCAATCGGTTGGAGTCCCGGTACAAATATACCGGAGCAATCCTTCGCGTTGTTCGGCTTTCTTAAACCTAATGGGATGAGTCACTGTCAGGGCATTCGATTGAGCCGAACGGGCGCCATCAGGAGCTACCACCACCACGTCACCCAGTTGCATCATCAGACGGGTCAATACTTCAATCCCCGGGGCATCATGCCCATCGTCATTGGTAATTAATATCAACGGTTTATTCATATATGTTTTCTAATTACGTTCACATTTCAGGTTTTTATTCATCAGATCAAATCTTCTTAATTCTCCAGGCAGTAGAATATATAAAAACAGAACTAATCATCACAAAGTAAAGCAAGTCGCGGGAATCGATCACACCACGGCTCATGGATTTATAGTGAGCATGGATTCCCAATGTATCTAACAATTGAATGGACTGTCCGGAGGAGAAAAAACCTGTCAGCAATTCAAAGCCGTAATAAAAAAAGAATGAGAGCACGACCGCTGTTACAAATGAAATAATCTGATTGCTCGAAAGAGAGGAGGAAAAGGTACCAATGGCCACATAAATGGCAGCCAGGAAAAAGAGCCCGATAAAAGAGCCCCAGAAGGCACCCGAATCAATATTCCCAATGGGTTCTGCCAGGTAAGAAACAGAAAAATAATATAATAACGCAGGAAGTAAAGCTAACGTAACTAATGCCAGGGCTGCAAAATACTTCCCCAAGACAATTTGCATTTTACTCAAGGGCTTCGTGACTAATAATTCCCAAGTACCGGTTTGTTTTTCCTCGGCAAATAACCGCATGGTCACTGCCGGACAGAGGAATAGGAATAACCAGGGTGCCAGGTAAAACAATCCATCCACATTGGCATAACCCGAATCAAGAATGTTATATTCCCCCGGAATAACCCAAAGAAATAAACTTGTCAGGATTAAAAAAATACTGATCACGATATAACCCGTTGCATTACTGAAAAAAGTACGCAGTTCTTTTTTTAAAATTGTAAACATGGATACTATTTTTGAATTCCGAATTCTAATCTTATTATTTACTTTTAAACATCTGCATTTGCAATTGATTTTTATTACATTTGCGGTGCCAAAGATAACCAAAAAAACTGAATGGAAGAACTACGACAATTGAATGATGTATGAAATATGCCCTTTTTCCACTCTTATTCATTTTATGGACAAATTGCCTCCAAGCTCAAACAGATGAACAATTTAGCATCAAAATAGAAGGGATTTACGGTCATATTCTCCCTACGGATCAACATGTAAAACCTTTAATTGGAAATCCGGTTACCGGAGCCGAGTTATCGGTTGAATTTCAGACCATGGGGAATAAACCCTGGCAACAATTTAATGGTTTCCCGATAGTTGGCATAGGGACAGTTTGGTTAGATTTGGGAAACCCTCGTCTGCTGGGGAACGCATTTGCAGTTTACCCTTATATCAGCTATTCCCTGATACGATCCAGGTATTTCAAGCTCAATCTGAAGGCCGGCATTGGCATGAGTTACCTGACAAAAAACTATAAAAACACGAATACGAATTCCCTGGGAACTATCATGCCGTTCGACAGTACGAATTCCGCTATTGGATCACCTTTTAATGTGTATATTTCCGGGGGTGGCAACCTGGAAATTCCTCTCACAAAAGGATTCAGTCTTGTAGCAGAATATACATGGAATCATGTGTCTGATGGAAGTACCATTGTTCCGAACTCCGGATTGAATTTATTAGATGGATTTGTCGGATTAAAGTATTCCCCGAACTATAAAACATATTATTCCCCTGTTAAAAAAGACTTGACAGATATTCCGCGGAAATACAGTTTTGAATTCATTGCTTCCGGTGGATACCGGCAATTGTATTATTTAGACAACAGGACATACCCGATCGGTTCTCTATCCTTTAGCGCCCATCGAACAATTTCTAACTATTATAAAATGGGAATTGGAATGGATGCCTTTTATGATGGGGTGTACGATGGGACGTCACTTTACAAAAGAACCTATCTCACCTCGAACGAATTAAAGAACAAACTGAGAGTCGGAGTCTCCTGGCAACATGAGCTGGTACTTGGACGCTTGACTGCAGGGGTTGATTTAGGCTTATATCTTTACGATCCTATAAAAGACCTGGAACCCGTGAATAAGACAACGGGAGAATTAATAAATCCTAACCAGCATAAATCCCTCATCTACCCTTACAACATCTTGAATGAAGATGGCTGGTTTTACACCATAGGAACATTAAAGTACACCCTGAATGATCATCTTTTTATATCGGTGGGGTTGAAAACACACCTGGAAAAAGCAGAATTTATTGCTTGGGGATTGGGAGTTATAATTTAGGAACGAGGAACGAGGAATGAGAATTGGAGTAAGAGGTAAGAGGCA
>CAIYOZ010000419.1 GCA_903927945.1 uncultured Bacteroidales bacterium
GTTTGCTGCGAAACTTCAGTTCTGATGTTATAATTAAAAGCAAGGAACAATTTAAATACTATTCATAATGCCAACAGAAAATTTATTTATTGCACACCCAGAAAACAAAGAACAGGTGAATGCTTTAAAGGCTTTTGTAAAAGCTTTAAAAATTAAATTTGAAGTAGCTTCGGTAAAGGAATATAATCCTAATTTTGTGGCTAAAATTCAAAAAAGCAAAAAAGAAATCGAAGGAGGTAAATTTACTCGTATTGAGAAGGAAGATTTACAACAATTCTTGGGAATGAAATGAGCTACCACCTGGATTTTTCTCAGCAAGCCAAAAATGACATAGATTTTCATAAAAAAGCAGGAAACAAAGCTGTTTTAAAGAAACTATTTGTCCTGCTGAATGAACTCACTGAACATCCATTTACAGGAATCGGTAAACCTGAACAGCTAAAGTATATCTTGACCGGTACATGGTCACGCAGGATTAATCAGGAACACCGATTGATTTATGAAGTTATGGAAGATACTATTTTAATTTACTCTGCAAAAGGACATTATTTATAGTATTGTTCTTACCATTGACCACTACTAAAGTCCAGCATCAATATAATATTTTGCTCCTTTTTATTTGTTTCATAACAACTGATATTTCAATACAAATACACCTATATTGAATGATATATCATATATTACAACTAAAATGCTTCCCTAAATAACTCCTTGTTATTTCTTTCAACCAAAATGCCGATTTATAATACCAATTCCCTCTTTTAAATCATCTAAAACACAAACACCTGCTATTACTTAATTACGATTTTTTTTTGTAATTTTGCACCTCAATAAAAAAAGGACCTTCCAGGAATAGGTTCATGCATAAATCACACTGACAGAATGAAAAAGTTTGCTGAATATACCAATCTGAATTTATCGGACATCAACAAAGAAATGCTGACACGCTGGAGCGATCAGGACATTTTCCATAAGAGCATCAAGACCCGGGAGGGCAATCCATCCTTTGTGTTCTATGAAGGTCCCCCTTCAGCCAACGGACTGCCCGGCATTCATCATGTGATGGGTCGGACGATCAAGGATGTATTTTGCCGTTATAAGACCATGCAGGGCTTTCAGGTTAAACGAAAAGCGGGCTGGGATACTCATGGACTGCCCGTTGAATTAGCTGTTGAAAAAGCCTTAGGAATCACGAAGGAAGATATTGGCAAGAAAATCAGTGTGGACGATTATAATGCTGCCTGCCGTCACGATGTATTGAAATACACCCGTGAATGGGAAGACCTGACCCGTAAAATGGGTTACTGGGTGGACATGAACGACCCGTACATTACTTACGACAACCGGTATATTGAAACCTTGTGGTGGTTGCTCAAGCAACTTTACAACAAAAAACTGATGTACAAAGGTTATACCATTCAGCCTTATTCACCTGCTGCCGGAACCGGACTTAGCACACATGAACTCAACCAACCCGGTTGTTACCGTGATGTGAAAGACACTACCTGCGTGGCTCAGTTTAAAGTTTCGAATAACAATACCTTGCCATTTTCTGAACCAATACAGGGAAATGCTTATTTTATTGCCTGGACTACTACCCCCTGGACACTACCATCGAATACAGCATTGTGCGTGGGACCAAACATTACTTATGTTGCAGTAAAGACCTTCAATCCATATACCGGAGATCCTGTAACATTGATCCTTGCCAAAGAATTGGTAAATACACATTTTAATCATAAGAATGCAGAACTTGCATTTGAAGATTACAAACACGGGGACAAAAACATTCCATTCAAAGTGTTGGGTGAATGCAAGGGATCGGAATTAACCGGGATACAATACGAACAACTGATACCCTGGGTAAATCCGGGTGAAGGTGCTTTCCGTGTGATCACCGGTGACTTTGTAACCACAGAAGACGGTACCGGGATTGTTCATATTGCACCAACATTCGGAGCGGATGATGACCGGGTTGCCAAACAAAACAACGTACCGCCCCTGCTGTTGATCGATAAAGATGGAAACCGTCAACCCATGGTGGACAGGACCGGAAAATTCTATAAACTGGAAGACCTGAGTGCAGACTATATTGCATCTAGTGTCAATGCTGCCCTGTATGGTGAATTTGCAGGACGTTATGTGAAGAATGCGTATGATGATAACCTGACTGATGAAGATTCCACATTGGATATTGATTTGTCGGTAATGTTGAAACAACAGGGACTTGCTTTCAAAATAGAAAAACATATCCACAGTTACCCGCATTGCTGGCGTACCGATAAACCTGTGCTTTATTACCCATTGGACAGTTGGTTTATCAAAACCACGGATTGCAGGGAGAAAATGATGGAACTGAACGATACCATTAACTGGAAACCCCAATCCACCGGAACAGGACGTTTCGGGAAATGGCTGGAGAACCTCCAGGACTGGAACCTGTCACGCAGCCGTTATTGGGGAACACCGCTTCCTATCTGGAGAAGTGAAGATGGTACCGAGGAAATATGTATCGGTTCGGTGGAAGAACTCATGACCGAAATTGAGAAATCAATGGCCGCAGGGTTCATGACCGAAAACCCGTACAAAAACTTCAAGGTAGGATTAAATACTGCCGAGAATTACTCGGTGAAGAATATTGATTTGCACCGCCCGTACGTGGATGGCATCATGCTGGTATCCGCAAGCGGGAAACCCATGAGCCGTGAGCTTGACCTGATTGATGTATGGTTTGATTCGGGTGCCATGCCTTTTGCTCAACTGCATTATCCATTTGAAAATGCCGATCTGGTGGACTCGGGCGACTTCTATCCTGCCGACTTTATTTCGGAAGGAGTGGATCAGACACGCGGATGGTTCTTTACCTTGCACGCTATCAGCACCATGGTTAAGGGATCGGTAGCTTTTAAGAATGTAGTGTCAAACGGGTTAGTACTTGATAAGAATGGCAACAAGATGTCGAAACGTCTGGGGAACGGTGTTGATCCTTTCTCAACCATTGAGAAATACGGTTCCGATCCGTTGCGTTGGTACATGATGACAAATTCCTCTCCCTGGGACAATTTGAAGTTTGATATTGATGGAATAGAGGAAGTGCGCCGTAAGTTCTTTGGCACTCTTTATAACACCTATTCTTTCTTCTCGCTTTATGCCAATGTGGATAAATTCACGTATGCTGAAGCTGAAATCCCGATGGAGAATCGTCCTGAAATAGACCGTTGGATCATCTCATTGCTGAACTCCCTGGTGAAAGATGTAACAGAGAATTACGAAACTTATGAACCTACCCGTGCTGGACGTGCAATTTCGGATTTTGTAGGGGAAAACCTGAGCAATTGGTACGTACGGTTAAACCGGAAACGTTACTGGGGTGGTGAATACGATACCGATAAAATATCAGCTTACCAGACCTTATATACCTGCCTGGAGACCATTACCAGACTCATGGCACCCATTGCTCCGTTCTTTGCCGATAAGCTATACCTGGACCTGCATGCAGTAACCACTCAGGAAAGTTGCGAATCGGTACATTTATCCAATTTTCCAACCTATAAACAAGAGTTGATTGACACTCACCTGGAAGATTGCATGCAGCTTGCACAGCAAACTTCGTCCATGATACTGGCATTACGTCGCAAGGCAGATAAAAAAGTGCGCCAACCACTCCATAAAGCAGTGGTTCCGGCTCATGACGAAGCTACCTACAACCAACTGGTTTATATTGCCGACCTGATAAAAGCGGAAGTAAATATCAAGGAGTTGGAAATAATACCTGTTGACAATGACATGGAAAACCTGGTCAGGAAAATCAGGCCTAATTTCAAGACATTGGGGAAAAAATATGGCAAGCAAATGAAAGAAATTGCTCAGGTAATGGCTTCATTTGGTAACCACGAGATCAGTGAAATTGAAAATAAAGGTAAATATTTGTTATCGTTAGCCTCGGGAGATGTCGTACTTGAAAGCGAAGATGTGGAGATCATCACCGAAGATATGCCGGGCTGGTTGGTAGCGAATGAAGGGAAACTGACTGTCGCATTGGACATCACGGTAACCGATGAATTACAGCGTGAGGGTATCGCCCGCGAGCTGGTCAATCGCATACAAAATATCCGAAAATCGAATGGATATGAGATTGTTGACAAGATCACTATAGAAATAGAAAGCAGGATTGAAATAGAGGCTGCCGTAATGGAATATGCAAATTACATAGCATCCCAAACATTAGCCGTTTCAGTATTGTTATTATCCCGCTTATCAGAGGGCACTGAACTGGAATTTGATGATTATACAGTAAAAGTATCCGTGAAAAAAATATAATAATAATTGAAAAAAATAAAGTCAAAAATAATTGTCTAACTGAAACTAATTCATTATTTTCGCAGGCAAATAAAAAAGCAGATTGGATAGAATTGAGTTTTGGTTCGAATTATCCAGCAAAACCATTTAAATATTACGATTATGGCCGAGAAAACAAGATACACAGATGCAGAACTGGAAGAATTTCGGGAATTGATTACCGAGAAACTTGAAAAAGCTCAAAAGGAATATGAGGCATTACGAAATGGCATAACCAATTTAGATGGTAATGATGTGATGGACACTTCCCCAACCTTTAAAGTTCTGGAAGAAGGAGCTGCAACCCTTTCAAAGGAAGAATCGGGTCGTATGGCCCAACGTCAAATGAAGTTTATTCAACATTTACAACAGGCAATCATCCGTATTGAAAATAAAACTTATGGCATCTGTCGTGAAACCGGCAAGTTGATTCCTAAAGAGCGTTTACGTGCCGTACCGCATGCCACTTTGAGCATTGAAGCTAAAAACGAAAAAAAATAATCGGATAGTATCATATAATTCGGCAACGGGACATATGTCTGTTGCCGAATTTGTATTTAAATATAATTCACAATATTGATTCTTTGATATTAGTAAATTGTAAATTATAAATTGTAAATTCTTTCACATGTCGATAACTAAAAAATCAATCTTACTTATATTTCTAGTTTTGTTTGTTGATCAGGCATTAAAAATCTATATCAAGCTCCACTTTGCATTGGGTGATCATGTCAATGTGTTGAGTTGGTTTCAGATCTATTTCATCGAAAACAACGGCATGGCATTTGGGATGGAACTAATCGGTAAGTTATTTCTTACTCTTTTCCGGATTGTGGCAGTGGCAGCTCTGGGATATTATATTCACATTCTGATAAAAAAACAAGTTCGTACAGGATACATTCTCACCATATCCCTGGTACTGGCAGGAGCAGCAGGAAACATTATCGACTCTGTATTTTACGGATTGTTTTTCAATGACAGTTACGGACATGTAGCCTCCTTTCTACCTGATGGAGGTGGATATGCATCTCTGTTTTACGGGAAAGTAGTGGATATGCTTTACTTTCCAATCCTTCATAATAGCTTGGGTGAAACCATATTCTTCAGCCCTGTTTTTAATATTGCCGATTCAGCTATCAGTGTAGCTGTGGTAATTATTTTGATCTTTTACAGAAAAGAACTGAACGACAGTCTCGAATCAAAAAAAGACAGCAATGTTGAACCTGCCGAATAAATCAATGAGTCGTTTTATTTTCGTGATTGTATGCATGTTGCTTCTATTTTCCTGCAGCAAGCCAAAAGGAATATTGGACGACCGTCAGATGACCAATATATTGACAGAGATGCATAAAACGGATGCAGCCATGAATGAAAGAGGAATCACCTACGGACATTACAAAGAGAAGGCACCCTATTATAAATTTATTTTCACAAAATACAATATCTCCCAGGCACAATTTGACTCTTCGCTGGTTTGGTACACCAAGAATCCAAGGTTATTCAACAATATCTATGAAAAAGTATTGGCGAATTTAATAACATTGCAGAAAGAAGTAAAAAACGGAAAATACCATCCGGTGGATACTCTTGATCTGACACGTATGAAATCCAACTTATGGAATAAACGCACGAAATACCTGCTCACGAAAGATTCTACAAGGACACAGTTGCATTTTGAAATCAATGATAATCTCTTAATGTATGGAGATACCTATGTATTGAAATTTTTAGAAAGGATTGCACCCGAAGACTCATGCTCAAAACCACGGGTAATTTTCAGGATAAATTATATAAACGGAAAAACTGACAGTGCATACCGAACGGCCTTTAATGACAGTTTGCTGCGCCGATATACCTTTAGGTTACAAGCATTCCGGAAACTAAGAATTAAATCTATTTCCGGGGAATTTCTTTTCAGTAAAAAGTACAGGGGAAAACTGAATGCAACGATAGATAGTGTATCATTAATTCGTGAATTCAACAGTAAAAAACAGGACAGTTTACGTCGGGTAGTAGAACAAGAGAATCCTATAAAAGGGTTTAAGCCAAAAATGCCCAACGATGATTCACTTCATAATGGAAAGAAGAAGTTAAACCGCAGATTCATGCAACCTGTATAATGATTCGGATGGGTAGCCAACTGACTTTTTGCTCACCGGACAAAATACTCCGGAGAGCAGTGGTGGAGCAGGATGAACGAAATATGATTACCGGTATTTTCAATCTGGATGAGCTGAATGTAGAGCCTTCGCATACATTGTTCTATGATGGAATACTGTCATCAGAAATAATATCCTTAAAACAACATCTTCCAATTGAAAGGATCACAGACCAATTAAAAGATTATCAATATCTTGATTTATCGACTCACAATTTATCAGGATTTGTCCGATCTGAAAAAGCACTTATTATAGACACAGGAAGTGACTCTATTGAAATGATTAATAGTCAACTATCAAGGCTAGCAGATGTTTTATCAGGTTATTCTATCTACGAAGTTATTGCTGCATGCACCTATTATCCTGCTCTTTTACTCGAAATACCCGGGGAATTATCAGTCAATAGGATAACCCGCTTATTACTTTGGGACAATGTGGATCTACTTAACAAAAAACTCAATATTGACAGTTATGTACTGGAAATATCCAGAGACAATACTGCATATTAAAACAATACACCTTTAACTGTGTTATTACTTATTTACAAAGTATCATATAAACAATTAAATAGACGATGTGGCAATTATTCTTAGGTAGTTTGCTTTTAGGTTTGATTCATCCATTATTTCCAAATCATTGGATTCCATTAATAGCTATTTCAAAAGCAGAAAAATGGACAAACAAAGAAACAATTGGTGCCACATTAATTACAGGTTTTTCGCATACTCTTAGCACAATTATTATCGGAATTATTGTTGGATTTGTAGGGATTAAATTATCAGAAAGTTATAGCCATATTATCAGGATAGCTGCACCTTTAATTTTAATAATCATAGGTGTTATCTATCTTCTATTGGATTTAAGGTCATCTCACCATCATCATCATTTTGAGATCGACAATGAATTGAAAAACACAAAAACAAAAGCAGCTATCATTTTCACTTTATGCATTGGTTTGTTTTTTTCACCTTGCATAGAAATTGAAGCCTATTATTTTCAGGCAGCAACTCAGGGTTGGATTGGGATATTGATTGTTTCTCTGATTTATTTAATCATGACACTCTCCATCATGGTGACCCTGGTATACCTGGGTTTAAAAGGAGTCAATAAATTTAATTCCCATTTCCTCGACCACCACGAAAAACTGATTACCGGCATTGTATTGATTGTATTAGGATTACTTGCATATTTTGTAGAATTTTAAATCATACTTTAGGCAACAAAGAGATTTCAACTTTCCAACATATCGAACATTATGGCACCAAATAACTGGACAATTGCGGAGATTCCCGATTTGACAGGGAAAACAGTCATCGTTACCGGTGGTAATAGTGGGCTGGGATTTGAATCAGTCAAAGCGTTTGCATTAAAAGGAGCCCTTGTCATCATGGCTTGCCGGTCGGTGACAAAAGGCGAAGAAGCTAAGAAACAAATACTCAAATTTCTTCCCAAAGCTGACATTCGCGTCATGGAATTGGATTTAACCGATTTGAAATCGGTACGTAATTTTGCTTTCAACTTCAAAAGAAATCATTCAAAACTTGAGGTATTATTGAACAATGCCGGAATCATGATGGTTCCGTACAGCGTTACCAAAGATGGGTTTGAAAGCCAGATGGGTACCAATCATTTGGGTCATTTCGCTTTGACAGGGTTGTTGCTGGAAGTTATCAAAAACACACCAAACTCTCGTGTAGTGAATGTGAGCAGCATGGCACATACCAGTGGAGAAATGGATTTTAATAACTTGCTTTTTGAAAACGGCAAAGGCTATTCTTCAACAAAAGCGTATAGTCGTTCCAAATTATCAAATTTATTGTTTACCTATGAACTGCAACGATTCTTCGAAAAAAACAAAATAAACTCAATTGCCCTAGCGGCTCATCCTGGCTTTTCAAGCACCAACCTTGCCAACCATTTAATAAAGAAATGGTACGTTCGATTACTAAAACCTTTAATATTAAAGATGGCGCAACCTGCATCATTAGGTGCCTTACCTCAGATTCGTGCTTCAGTCGATCCGCAAGCAAAGGCTAATGAATTCTATGGTCCGGATGGAAAGCGTCAAATGAAGGGCTACCCAATAGTCGTTGATCCAAAGCCAAAAGCACGAGATTTGGAAAGTGCCCGAAAACTATGGGTGGCATCCGAGAAACTTACCTCAGTCATTTACAGTTGATCAAATTAATTCACCTCTTAAATTACCGTATTGAAGAGAGAATGACTCCGCTGATTGATGTCTAGTTATTCGAACAGAAAAAAACACACCTTTTCTCTACACGGATCTTAATGCCGTTTTGGAAGTTATAGTGAACATAAAACAAATCACAAATCCATTAATCCGAAAAACAATTAAAGATCTATTTTAAATAAGTATCATCTCTGTATTATGATTTTAGTCTTCACTTTCATTACTTATATCTTCTTTAATTCAGGGGAAAGGTGTTTCATTTTAATATAGCTTGTTAACATTTACAGGAATTTACTATCCCTTTTGAAATAATTTTGTATTTTTGTAGTGATTTTCGAGTTCATTAATAGAAGTGGAAAGAAAACAGAGTGTGAAATAATTAATATGAAAGTTTGATGAGTGTTGTAGAAAAGATTAGAACTGCCAAATCGACGGCTTTTTCATTCGAATTATTACCCCCAGTAAAAGGGAATGGTATAGAAACAGTTTATAGAACCATTGATACCCTCCGTGAATTCGACCCTAAATATATCAACATCACCACTCACCGCAGCGAACTGGTTTTCAAGGAAACAGGTCATGGACTCTTCGAACAGGTCGCTGAACGTCATCGACCCGGTACTGTAGCCATTGCAGCAGCCATACAAAACAAGTATCACATTTCAGTAGTACCACACGTAATTTGCAGTGGATTTACACCTGAAGAAACCGAATATGCGCTCATTGATTTACAATTTCTTGGAATCACTGATCTGCTTCTTTTACGGGGGGACAAAGCAAAACATGAACGTGAATTTGCCCCAACAGGTCATAGAAATGCTACAGAACTACAAATCCAAGTGAACAATTTCAATCAAGGCTTGTTTTTGGATGGATCGAAAATGAAGTCACCTATCAAACCATTTTCGTATGGAATGGCTTGTTATCCGGAGAAACATGAAGAGGCACCAAATATAGATTCCGACTTGTTTTATGCCAAACAAAAAGTGGATGCAGGTGCTGAGTATCTGGTCACCCAAATGTTTTTCGACAACAGTAAGTATTATGATTTTGTGGCAAGATGCAAAGCGATTGGTATAAATGTACCTATTATCCCGGGCATTAAACCCATCACTCTGGCGAATCAATTGACAGTGTTACCAAAGATATTTCACACCGATATACCTGAAGAGTTTGCCATTGAACTGCGTAAATGTAAAACGGATAAGGAGGTAGTGGAAGTAGGTATTGAGTGGTGTACAAAACAAGCTAAGGATTTAAAAGCTTTCGGAGTTCCTAGCATTCATTTTTACAGCATGATGGCTACCCAAAGCGTGAAACGCGTGGCTAAAGAAGTATTTTAAACAACTTTGATTGAATTATGAGTTTTATTTTTGCCATATTATTTTTCATCCTTTTCCTCGGCTTATTTCTAGTCATGTCTGTCTTTGGCTTCATACGTTCCCTTTTTTCCTTTGGGAAACGGAACAGACAAGCACAGGACTCTCATCAACATAACGCTGAACAACCAAATGCCAAGACAAAAATTTTTGATAAAAATGAAGGAGAGTATACCGATTTCGAGGAAATAAAATAAGTCCTTGTAATTAATCTTGTTTATATTCCACGTTACATCAATTTTACTATTCAAATAATAAACTGCACTTCTTTAAAATAATAGCCTGATCTTTCACCATCCTCTGTTTCAAGTTCCAGCTTTCCATCCGGATGTACATTGATTATTTTTGCGCGAAACAATTTACTTTCTGCCTGAAATGTATGGAACCCTTCTTTCCGGTAAAGTGATTTAGAATATTCAGTTTGTATTCTTTCTATATCAAACTCTTCATATAACTCCATTATATTCCTACAAACAGAATTCAATAAATGTTTCCTGTTCATACTTTTACCAATGATTTGAAGTAATGATACCGGATTTGGGGCATCGCTCTCAAATGTCTTCTGATTGACATTCAATCCAATGCCAATAACGACCGTCTTGATTTTATTCCCTTGTAAAGAGTTCTCAATAAGAATCCCCGCGACTTTCTGATCATTCCGGTATATATCATTCGGCCACTTTATGGTAATACCTGAAGTATACACTTCCAATGCCCTTTTGATAGCAATACTTACAAGCTCAGAAATCAAAAACAATTTATCCATGGGTATCTGAACCGGATGAAGCACCATACTAAAAAGAAGATTTTTCCCTCGGGCAGATTCCCATGTATTGCCGGATTGCCCTTTTCCTGAAGTTTGAAAATCGGTGAATACCACAAATCCTTCTTCCAGGGGACTTTCCCTATTCATTGTCCAGATTAATTCATTGGTGGAGGGAGTTTGCTTGAGGAATAAAGTTTTCTTCATCTCTACTTGATACGAATTAAGGATTATAGATTTTTTCCTGATATTTGTAACAGAAAATTTTCAATCTTTCTGGTCACAGCTTTCGAGGTGCCATTTGGATTATTTACCATAATGGAGAATACATAGTTTTTCCCAGTTGCATCCATATATCCTGCATAGCATTTTACCCTTGAAATCGTTCCGCTTTTTGCATGAACTTTGCCTTGTAAAGCAGTTTTACCAAGAAAAGAAGTTAGTGTACCACTCTTTCCGGCAATTGGGAGTGAATAAAAAAAAGGTTCTTTATTAGGACTACTAATTCTCATATAATAGAGCAAGTCCACTAAGAACTCAGAAGAAACTGCATCCTCAGGTGATAAACCGCAACCATCATACATAAACAGCTGTTCAACCGGTAGTCCCTTTGATTTCCAAAAGGTCCTGACTACCTGAATTGCTCCATTGGTTGTTGCAATTTTATTCTTTTGCAATGCCAGGTACCTGAATATTTGCTCAGCATACCCGTTATTACTATGAACATTCGTCTCCTGGATAATTTCGCTCAACGGGGGTGATTGTTGCACCAGGAATACTTTTCGATTCGTATAACTTAAAACTACATCCGAAGGCAATTGATTTATGAGAATTCCGCTTTCCTGTAATTTAGCCTGAAAATGCTCAGCCAATAACAGACCCGGGTTAGGAATGTCTCCTTTGATTATATACTCAATCCTGTTAGCAGGAATTTCACCGTGAATACTTCGCAAATAGGTATGAGGAGCACCATAAAAATAGGCACTGTCAAAAGCAATGGTAGTACTTTTCAACTGATTTTCAAAAGTCAGGGCCGGTATCTCAGGAACGACCCTTAAAATCTCCGGGGTAGACCCCTCAATACCAGACCTTAATACCAACTGGTATGTATTATCCATATAGGATATTCCGCTTGCCCCGGCTGCATAATAATTCCCGATATCCTCCCAGGTCCATTTCGGGTTGACTCCCTGATCGTCATATAAAGTTCCATCAGCTATGATCTGACCATTTATCTTTTTTATTCCCAGTTTCTTTACTTCTTCTACCCATTTTGTCAGGAAGTTAAGGTCACCCATATGCTCGGATCCCAGGGTTGGATCACCACCTCCCCGAATGTACAGGTTTCCATTCAATACTCCATTAGAATTTATAAATCCATCAGTCTCTAATTTGGTTTCAAAACAGAACTTTGGACCAAGTAATTCGAGGGCAGCAGCTGTTGTCACTAATTTAATGGTTGATGCCGGTACTGTACAGTTATTCGGACGATACTGATAGACGATTTTATTTGTGGCCTGATCCTTGACCAACAAGCTTATGTTTGCATTTTGCAGAATCGGATTATTCACAAAATCATCCACTGGATTCTTCGCCATCAACTGAAATGAGAGTAAAAGGATTGGTAAAAACAAACAAATCTTTTTCATACAATTATAATTTTCTTGAGGAAGTAAACGAAATTAAATACTGATTCTTAAAATTAAGTTCACGTGCAAAAGTAAACAGAAAAAACGTATCGTTAATCATTTAAAAGAGATTAATTGGATTTGACGTTTATATTTTATTGAGTCCATTTTCATTAAACAAGAGCAAATTGAATATTTATACTTTAAAATGTTTTGATTTGAAATGAATTATTTAATTTTGCAGACAAGATTCTTAATGCATCGGATTTAAAGGATATGCCGTATTTAAACCTTTATACTTACCTTTAAAAATTTATAGTATATGAAACGGTCAGCCAGGTTTTTATTAGTCATGGTCTCCATTCTGTTACTCCTGATCACCTGTGACTTTATCAGGGATCTCTTCCCCGGTGGTAAATCGGATTTGACTTTCAAAGCTACTTATTCCTTAAATTCAAATCGATCAGATACCGTTTTATTCACTGGAAACGATATTAAATCGTTGAATGGCACAACCGGCGAAATAAGTTTTGTCAATTCAACGTTGATTCCAAAAATTAAAGCCTTTCATTTTATCAAATGCTACCTGGGAAAAGATTCACTATTTACAGCCAGGGTAACTTTACCGGCTGTTTCTGCGCTTATCAATGATTTAGTGCTGAATATAAACCTCAATGATGGTCAGTTTTACTTTGAAGATGGCTACCCTGATTGGATTGATAATCAGGGAGCAAAGGCAGTTCGCACTCAAAACAAGGAAAAACGTACACCTGCATGGAATCGTTTTATGGAAGAATTAAAGAAAGAAGGGAAGTATGTAGAGAAATAAGTTTGAAAGAGTTGAAAGAGTTATAAGAGTTTGAAGAGTTTAGTGTTCCGTGTTCCGTGTTCTATGTTCCATGTTCTTGACACTAGGCTCTCGGTTCGGTTCTCTAAAGGAAAAAAAGCTGCAACCCAATGGATTGCAGCTTTTACTGTCAAAGTCCCATCAATGGGAATTCAGTATTATTCAGCAGGTTTTTCTTCACGTGGAGGACGAGGCATCAATGCTTTGCGGGATAATTTGAATTTACCCGTTTTTTGATCAATATCCAACAATTTCACGTCAATTACATCACCTTCTTTGATACCCGATTGATCCATTGTTTCAATGCGTTTCCAGTCTAATTCTGAAATGTGTAACAATCCTTCTTTACCTGGCATAAATTCAACAAATGCACCATAAGGCATTACTGATTTTACTTTTGAAGGATAAGTTTCACCTACTTCAGGAATAGCTACAATACCTTTGATTTTAGCAATGGCAGCATCGATAGCCGTTTTATTATTAGCAGCAATTTCAACACGTCCCTGATCACCGATTTCTTCAATGGTAATGTTGGCACCTGTTTCAGCTTGCATGTTCTGAATGATTTTTCCCCCAGGCCCTATGATCGCACCGATCATTTCTTTCGGAATGAACATCACGACAATTCTAGGAGCATTTGGTTTCATATCTTCACGAGGAGCAGCCAATGTTTCCTGTATTTTACCCAGGATATGCATACGGCCTTCTTTTGCCTGACTCAATGCTTTCTCAAGGATTTCGAACGAAAGACCATCTACCTTGATATCCATTTGAGTGGCAGTGATTCCATCTTTGGTTCCGGTTACTTTAAAGTCCATATCGCCCAGGTGATCTTCATCTCCTAAAATATCCGAAAGCACAGCAAAGTTCGTTCCCTTATTTTCAGAGATCAGTCCCATGGCAATACCTGATACTGGTTTAGAGATGGCCACACCTGCGTCCATTAAAGCCAGTGTTCCAGCACAAACCGTAGCCATAGATGACGAACCGTTTGATTCCAGAATATCTGAAACGACGCGGATCACATATGGATAATTATCAGGAATCATATTTTTAAGAGCACGTAAGGCCAGGTTACCATGTCCTACTTCGCGACGGCCTACTCCACGTGATGCACGGGCTTCACCTGTCGAGAATGGTGGAAAGTTATAATGCAACAAGAAACGTTCTTTTCCACGGATCAAAGCTTCATCAACCAGTTTCTCATCCATTTTGGTACCCAGGGTAACGGTAGTCAACGATTGTGTTTCACCACGTGTAAATACAGCCGATCCATGAGCTCCCGGTAAGTAATCCACTTCCGACCAAATAGGACGGATCTCAGTAGTTTTACGACCATCAAGACGCTTGCCTTCGTCCAGAATAGAACGGCGCATGGCTTCTTTTTCAACCTGATGGTAGTATTTACCAACCAATCCTTTTTTAGCAGCAGCTTCATCAGTATCCATGGCAGCGATATATTCGGCCTTTACAGCTTCGAAGTTTTCACTGCGGGCATGTTTGTCAGCGTTACAGGCAGTTGCCAGTACATACACTTTATCATACGTTTTTGCCCAAATATCTTTTTTCAGGTCTTCATCATTTTCTTCGTGATTGTAAGTACGTTTTACCGTTTTTCCAACCGCTTCCATCAATTCCAATTGCATTTGGCATTGAACTTTAATGGCTTCGTGAGCTACCTTCATAGCATTCAACAAATCAGCCTCACTAACTTCTTTCA
Organism: uncultured Bacteroidales bacterium; assembly: GCA_903927945.1. GTDB lineage: Bacteria > Bacteroidota > Bacteroidia > Bacteroidales > Paludibacteraceae > Paludibacter. The sequence goes on from CAIYOZ010000419.1 coordinate 15,026, forward strand.
TTTCACCTTCTACCATCATGATGTTGTCAAGAGTAGCAGCAACCATGATTTCCATATCGGCATCATTCAATTGTTCGAAAGTTGGATTCACAATGAATTTACCATCGACACGTGCAACACGACATTCGGAAATAGGTCCGTTGAAAGGAACATCCGAAACTGCCAATGCAGCCGAGGCAGCCAAACCGGCAAGTGCATCCGGAATATCAACACCATCGGAAGAGAAAAGTGTTACGGTCACAAATGTCTCTGCATGAAAATCATCAGGGAACAAAGGACGTAAAGCACGATCCACCAGGCGTGATACTAAGATTTCATAATCCGAGGCACGGCCTTCACGACGAAGGAAACCTCCGGGAAAACGACCGAAAGAAGCAAACTTTTCTTTATAATCCACCGAAAGGGGCATAAAGTCCGTTCCCGGAGCAGCGTCTTTGGCCGAACAAACAGTGGCCAACAGCATGGTGTTACCCATGCGAACCATTACAGAACCATCGGCTTGTTTAGCCAATTTCCCTGTTTCAATCGAAATGGTACGTCCATCACCCAGTGTGATGGTTTTTGTAACTACGTTCATAAAATTACATTTTTCTTTTTTTAAACATCTATTTTCGCGCGCAAAGATACGATATTTTTTACTAAATTGTTACGGCACCGGAGTAGATTATTGATTTTTTGAGGATTGAAAATATTAAATAGGCGAAAAGGATATTCCGCTCTTGTTTTATCACAAGTCGAATACTTCAAGAAATAATATTCACAATCAAAGTCTATGATTTAATCATAATTATTTGATTTATTCATATACTTTAATTGATAATACTATTTTTCGCCTTAAATGATTTCTCCGCTGACAGGGTTTATTTCGATTATTTTTTTAGCAAACCAACATTTTTTAGTTCATCTTTCAAAGCAGTTCGACGAGAGTAGATTATACATATCTCCTCAATTAAATCGTACACAGCAATAGTATTGCTTTTCGATGTCAATAGAAATTTCAACAACTCAGCAACTTCATGGTAATAATTTCTACCCATATTATTTTGGAGCGATACAACAATTTTTGGTTTTGAAATATCAAAGCATTTTGATGGATATTTATCAATAACAGAGCGCATTATAAATGATAGTTTTGATAAATAGCCAGTGTAAATTTTTGCATACTCTAAAATTTCAGTATCCATTTCTTCATTTTCCAGCATTTGGATATACAAGTCATAAGAAAA
>CAIYOZ010000420.1 GCA_903927945.1 uncultured Bacteroidales bacterium
CGAGTAATTTCGGTTCTAACTCTTTAATTGAAATCAAAAATACGAAGTATTTTTCTTATCCGTTTTTAATCCGCTACATCAGCGTTTATCCGCGTGCTATTCTTATTCTGGCTTGTCCAGGTTAGGGGCTTGGGGTTCTTCCTATTTTTCAAACGTAAACGTAAAGCTCCCAATCCTATATCCATCCGCAAAAAGCTCGGCACGATACATTCCTTTTGGTAAAATCTCTCCCACTTTCCAATAAATAACATCGTTTTTTGCCTCTCCCGTATACTCGATATACTTGGTGGCTGAATAGGCGATGTCTTTATTCTCAAACGGGAATACATTGTTGGGGCTCTTGGTCAACACTTCACCATCCGGACGGGTAATCCTCAGGTATATGGTTTTTTCTCCGGGCTGTGCCGTTACATTCTTTCCAATGGTATAAGTAAATTGCAAGGTGGCAGTCTGGGAAAACCAACCTGTCTTCTTCCCCTTGCTATTGAGTGGAGTCATGCCAAAATTAGTGATTTCCAGGATGGATGCACGTGTCACTACCTGATTCAACGATTCCTTTTCCTTCGATAGTTGTTGTACGGTTTCCGTAGCTTCCTTGTATTTCTTATGAACTGCCACGTTTTCAGTCTTTAGTGTCTTATTGGCAGAGTTCAACGAATCGATCTGATTCACATATTGAATCATCACCAGCCGCACTGATTTCAGTTCACTCTTCAACTGGGCAATCCGCTTAGCATTGGTGGCACTGGTCATCCGCAATTCATTCAACAACTGGCCCACTTTTACCTTCTGATCCTGAAGCAATTTTACAATCGAATCATTTTTTATATTTGGAGAATAGCCTTCAAATTCAGAGTTCAGGTTCGAATACTCCTTGGTGACCTGTTCCTTTTCAAACTTCATCTGCTCTGTGATTTCAGCTACCTCAGCATCTTTCTGATCGGCTTTGCGAACATAATAGAACACTGCAAAAGCCAATGCAATGATCAGAACTGCAGCCGTAGAAACAATAATTAAAATCCTTTTTTTATTCGAATCCATTTTCGTATACTTGATGGTTATTAATTTTATGCCATTAGAGTGAAGTTAATACTTTCTCGAGTTTCATGCCTCTCGAACCTTTTATCAAAATATAATTATTTGTCAGGGGATTTGCTTTCACATAATCGATTAAATCGGATACAGTTGAAAAATTATGAAATGAATTCACCGTATTCTTAAAATCTTTACCTACCAACAAAACGTTTTTAAATCTGTTTTGTTGTAGCAAGTTGACTATGTGCTGATGCTCCACGGCACTTTGATCCCCCAGTTCAAACATATCCCCCAAAATAAGGGTTTTATGCGCCACCTCCATCTGTGCAAAATTCATTATGGCTGCCCGCATGCTGGTAGGGTTCGCATTGTAGGTATCCACCACTAATTTATTATGTTCGGTGACCGTGAGTTGCGAACGGTTATTCTGAGGATTGTACTTTTCCAATCCTTCTTTGATTTGCAAGTCGCTCAGTTCAAAATAATCACCTATTGCTACTGCTGCCAACACATTTTCGGCATTATAGGATCCAATCAATTGCGTCTCAACTTCGAAAAACACTTCATCCCTCAGGGAGCATTTCATGTGTAAATACGGGCTGCAATCAGTGATCATCGCACTGTATTCGGCTTCATAGTCCGATTCAAGGCTGTAACCTATTTTCTTGCCGGGTCTCTTAAATCCGGCTTCAAAAGCCATTTGTTCCAACAGGGGATTACCCGTGTTGATAAAGATCAGCTTTCCATTTTTTAAAACATGTTCGTACAACTCCGCCTTCGATTTCATAACCCCTTCCAGCGAGCCAAACCCTTCCAGGTGTGCCTTGCCCACATTGGTGATAATACCATAGTCAGGATGGGCAATCTCACAAAGTTGTTTGATCTCTCCCGGGTGGTTGGCGCCCATTTCAATCACTGCCAGCTGATGTTCAGGTTTCAGTTGTAGCAACGTCAGTGGTACCCCAATGTGATTATTCAGGTTTCCCTGGGTGAAGAGTATCGTATATTTTTCCTGCAGCACCGCGGCGATCAATTCCTTGGTCGTCGTTTTCCCATTTGTTCCTGTAATTCCTAGTATGGGCGTTCCCAATTGTTTCCGGTGATAGGCAGCCAATTGTTGCAAGGATTCCAACACGTCATCCACCAGTATAAACCGTTCGTCAATCGCATATTCAGCTTCATCCACCACAGCATAGGCGCATCCTTTTTCCAACGCCGGCAATGCAAACGCATTCGCATTGAAATTGTCGCCTTTGAGTGCAAAAAACAAGGAACCCTCGGGGCAAATCCGGCTATCTGTACAAATTATAGGGTGTTGAAGGAATATCGGGTAAAGTTGCATGGATTAAAATTCTGATAGATTGCTAAATGATTTGCAAAAATAATCATTATCGAATTAATTAACGTCATACAATCCAATTAATAATGAATTATGACCAAATAATATTGATAATAGGATGATATTTTTATCCCGGTTCACGAAATCATATGATTTGACCAAACAAAAATGACTAAACCCGTTCATTGGATTTAGTCATTTGTTATTTTTTGTCGGTTCTTATAAGTTTACCCCTAAGGTCACATACCAGCCACTTTGTCTCATGTTCCCGTTACCTAACCGGTTCAGGTTATTAATCCCAAAGTCGTAGCCTGCCTTGATCTGATATTTCTTCCATTGTACGCCGGCACCTGCTCCCAATTGAAAGTTAAGACGGTTCAACACGGCATCTTTATAGAGATCGGAAAATTTAGAAGGAACATAACTCACGCTGGATATATTATCCATCTTCTGGAAAAGACCGATATTCACATTAGGTCCTCCAAATCCGAATGCCTTCAAGGTACTTGAAAATGGATACGTATAGGTGACATGAATCGGGACATTTAAAAAATGACCGTACGATATTGACGTTAAAGATGCAGAATTCGGATATATCTGCACTTTATCAGAATAAACCAGATTATACAGCACTCCTGTCAATAAACTGAATTGATTCTTCAAATCGAATTCCGAGGTTACCCCCACATGTATCCCTTTCATATACGTTGTACTGACACCTGCCACCTGAGCAGTCAGAATATCCACCGGCAACAATGTGAAGTTTGAATAAGTCGAACTCGCCCCCGTCCCTGTGCGTAACGGGCTATCATACCCCACTTCCAGGCGGTAAGTCTGTGCATTCGCTGAGCAAATTGCCACGATCATTAACACAATAAACAAATGAATTTTTAAAGCTGATTTCATGCGGAGGATTATGAAAAATTATATAATTTTTTTCGAGAGCAAAGATAGATTTTTTTTAGCGTTTTATAGCTATAGCAACCGTACGATCATCAACACATTATCTGTTTTTAACGAATGGAGCCTGTTTTCTTAACTTGCGTTAGCCTTAAGGAACCGGATGAACCTATTTTTAAAACGATCAAATCCTGTTTTTATTTCAACTGATTCACCCTAAATCAATCGTAATTAATCCCTAACCTCCCGTTGAGACCTGCCACATCCTATTTTATGGTAAGCTTAATCATTCTGTTTTTTTTGAAAATACTTCCACACAACGATTCAAACATCACCCGGTTAAAAACCCATTCAACTGAGTATTCCACTGGTTTATGCTCCGGGTTTGACAGGATTACGTACTAGGTTCCTTCGTGGATGCTTCGTGGATGCTTCGTGGTTCCTTCGTCGACGTTACATAGACATTGCATAGATGTTACATATATATTACATATACATCACATATTTATATAGGTATGTAACATCTATGTAACATCTATCTTATATCTATAGAATACTTAATTTATAACCACGAACCAACCACGAAGCATCCACGAAGCATCCACGAACGATCCCATGGCGTAGGCAGGAGACAGGAAGAATCATCCTTAACGTTAGCCTAATGTTATTTTTTACTAAAAACAAATTTAATTAACAGAAAAGTGTCAAATTAAAAATAGAATGTGTAATTTTGAGGGTTATTATCTAAATTCGCACTTTTGATCGGAATACCTCATGAAAAAGACTGCTACCCGTTTATCCTGGAAAATAACCCCTATTGACCTGCCTAAACGCCTTGAACTCTCCCTTCAATTTACTGACGAACAATATCAAAAACTAAAGAAAGGATTTATCCCCCGGGTCATGGAGGAAAAGTGGTTCATATTTTTCGAGGATGAGTGGCTGTACATTCATGAATCGTGGACAGGGAAAGGAATTTACAAGGCTAAACTCAGAAAGAACCGGAACGGATACTCTATCAGCGAATGTTGGGTGGAGCGGAATAGCGGATTTTACAAATCATCGGGCGATGAATCCGACCGTGAAATCCTGTCGGTACTGATCGCCGGGATACTCCTGGGTACTGATGTCAGGCGCATTCTGTCGAAAGAACCGGGGAATGCTGATTTGGATACTTTAAAGACCTGGAACTCATTTGGCACCCTACTGACTGAAAAACTCTACGATGTGAGTGACCAGCCCTATTATGAAGACATCCAGGCACTCATCCCAACTATAAATTACACCCCAAAAATCAAGGCTGCTTTGTTAGGCCTTGCAATAGGTGATGCCTTAGGAGTGCCGGTGGAGTTTAAAAGACGGGAAAACCTTCGAAAGAGTCCGGTTATTAATATGCAAAGCCAGGGAACTCATCACCAGCCTGTAGGCACCTTCTCCGACGACAGCTCACTGACTTTTTGCCTGGCGGAAGCATTGACCAAGGGGTTCAATCTGGAAACCATTGGCCGGAACTTCGTTAAATGGAAAACGGAGAATTACTGGACGGCCAACGGAGTGGTATTTGATATTGGAAATTCAACGCGCGAAGCCATCTTGCGGATCGAACATGGGGTTTCGGCTGAATGTGCAGGTGGTTACGAAGAATCCGAAAACGGGAACGGGTCACTCATGCGCATACTACCGCTGGTATTCTATCTGCTTGACAAATCCATCGACGAACGGTTCGAAATCACCCGGCAGGTTTCATCGATCACCCACCGGCATATCCGCAGTGTGATCGCCTGTTTTTACTACCTCGAATTTGCCCGTCATCTCCTGCTTGGACATTCCAAAGGAGACACTTATGAGATTCTTATGTGGAAAATACAGGATTATCTGAAAGAGACCGGGACAGACAAACGGCAGCTCATCCCTTTCGAACGCCTCTTGAAATCGGACATCACGATACTCATGGAAGAAGAAATAAAAAGTACCGGTTACGTGGTTGACACCCTCGAGGCAAGCATATGGTGCCTGATGACCACTGACAACTACCAGGAAGCAGTATTGAAGGCCGTGAACCTTGGCGATGACACCGATACCACGGCAGCGGTGACAGGAGGTCTGGCAGGGCTGTTGTATGGGCGTGAGGGCATACCTGTGAAATGGGAACTGAAATTAGCCCGGATTCAGGACATTGTGGATTTAGCCGAGAGAATGGGCAAGAAATTGGGCCAAAAGCAGAAAAAAGAAGTTTCCGTAATTATATAGGTAATAAGAACAATATATTGTCGTATTCAAATTAAGAATAGCACGCGGATTTCCACGGATATTGCGGATTTACGCAGATAAGAATTCAGGATCGGATTTTGAATACTGATTATATTCATACAAGTATGAATGATAAAGACTTAGATCTCATAAATCATTCCAATTTATTGGAATTTAAATCCGTATTAATCCGC
>CAIYOZ010000421.1 GCA_903927945.1 uncultured Bacteroidales bacterium
TCATATTCATATAAAGTCCATGAATTTATTTGTCAGTATCAGCATGGATGCTAACTTTCCGATTCAACTTTTTAGACTTTCAGTTCTTTTCGTTCTATTGTCGTGATTATTTCTCGCAGGTTCAATACTGAAAATTTATTGCATTTAATTTATCAATATTCTTTTCTTAATTTTACCGGGTGACTAGTTTTTTGTGAGCATTGTTGAAGCCACAGTTATATGCAATAGCGAACTTTTTGTCCATGTTCCTTCCACAGAACTATTGTCAGTAACCAATTTTACCTTGTAATTTCTACCCGGATGTTTTAAGCTGCCTTTTTTGGAATCAATCTTTACTGATAGTATGTTTCCTTTTTGTTTAGCTCTAAATTCAAAAGTACGGTATTCTCCTTTGAGATAATTGAAACCTTCACCGGCATCTTCATACAATGTTCCTCTGGCTTCTCCTTTTTGATCGAGTGAAACCAACAAGGTGAGTGAATCAAGATTATATTGGGCGGTATTCTGGATTATTTTACCCAATGGTACGATAGCACCCTCTTTAATCCTTACATCGGCCTGGTACTTGTCATTCAGACTGTTTTCGCCGGCTATGGATATGGTTCTCCAGTTTCCTTCCGGGAGTGAAGGATGTTCAGCCCATTTAGGGATAATCAGGAGATCGTTCCCCACTAAGAATACCTGTTGTTCTTTTCGTAACAGGGTATCTTTCGGATTGGAAAAAAATACGGGGCGCATGATGGGCATTCCTGTTTTGCTGGCCTCATAAAACAACGTATAAAAGTAGGGTAATAAACGATACCGGCGATTTAGGGCAGTACGTGATACATCTTCAATTTCAGGTCCAAAGGCCCAGGGTTCCTTGTTATTTGTTTCGTTGCTGGCATGTCCGCGCATAAAAGGGAAAAAGGCACCCATGGCCACCCATTGTCCAAAGAGATCCGGAGTTGTGATGCCGGTAAATCCACCCATATCGGGGCCACTGAAAGCCTGTCCGGAAAGTCCAAGATTCAGGGACATAGGAATGGCTAATTTCATGTTATCAACTGTTCCACTGTTATCACCGGTCCACGTGGCAGCGTAACGGTTACTTCCTAAATAGCCCGAGCGGGAAAGCACGAATGGCCGTTTGTCAGGATTGGCGTTTAAGAGTCCTACCCGTGATGCTTTTACCATGAGCATCCCATAGACATTGTGATAGCGCAGGTGATTGCCGGCCGGCAGATCCCCACCGCCACGGTGCCAATTATTTTCAGGCATCGTGCCATCAGGTCCATCAAATACCGATGGTTCGTTCATGTCATTCCAGATGCCATCAGCACCGGTGGCCATGAAGTCGCGATATAATCCACTCCACCAGGTTCTTGTTTCCGGTATAGTGAAATCAGGAAATACACACTGACCGGGCCATACATTCCCATGAAATTCCCGGTGGGTTGAAGTCTGTACCCAACGGTCGCCCAAGGTACCTGATTCGTAAACCGAATAACCTTTTTCCACTTTCACTCCGGGGTCGATCATCCAGATGGAATGAAACCCGGTTTTATGTAAATAGTCATTCACCTCTTTTGGATCGGGAATTTTGACTTTGTCGAAAGTAAATATCTTAAACCGTTCCATGTAATTAATATCCATCCAGATCACATCACACGGGATGTTTTTCAACCGGAATGTGTCGGCTACACTTTTAATGCGGGTATCCGGAACATAGGAAAAGCGGCTTTGCTGGTACCCGAGTGCCCAAAGAGGAGGCATCTCCATTCTACCAATCAGATTCGTTAACTCTCTGATAACCTCCTGGGGAGAGTTTCTTTTTATGATGATCAACCGAAACGCAGGGCCGTTTGAAATGAAACGGATACTGTCCGACAGGTCAATCTGTTGTTTCCAGGTGTTATCGGCAATGACTCCAAAAGAAGTTCCATCGGCGTTCACTCCAAGAACCCATGGTTGACTCTGGTACAGACGTTTTCCATTATCAATACTGTATTTGAAGTTATCTGTATTCCACAAGGTGATCGTCTTTCCGTTACGAATCAATGTACCCGTTGTTTCTCCGGTTCCATACAGACTGGTTCCTTTAGCCACAGAAAGGGTAGCATAAGTTTTGCCTTCTTTCGAATAGAAATGAGGATTATATTCCCAGTTTGTGGGAATATCTCCCGTAACTTTTGGCTCTTTTAACAGGGCCATGGAAGGCTGATGTTGATGTTCATCATAGTGGGACGGGTAGAAAACGGATACATCTTTGCCAATAAGTTTATCGGAAGGATTTATTGCAAAAGCAACTTGAAAACTGTAAAAAGTCAACAGATAAATGAACAGGGATATTTTTCTCACTTTGAAACTATATTTAAAAGGTAATTATATAATGCATAATTCATAACGCTCAATTCATAACGTTTAATTCATAATGCATTAATCACAATGCAACATGTTCATTTCTTTCAACATTCTATTTAATAATAAGGATCAGGTGCATGAAGCCCAATCCTTATTACTAACTAATCATGAGAAACGAACAACCGAAATAAATGTTTTATAATTTAATAATCTTTTCTGTCTGTTTTAATCCGGTTGAATAATCCAACGTCACAAAATAAACTCCTGAATTCAGTGATTTTACGTTTAATCCATCTTTTGTGAGTTGATTGACTGTCATTACGTTCTGTCCTGTCAATGAATGGATGGATACGCGGCTGATATTTTCAAAATCAGTAAAATGAATTTTATCCACAATCGGATTTGGATAAAGAGTCATCGGTGCCTCTTTCACGTCATTCACTCCGGTTGCGCAAGCAACGACTGTTACGCCATCGGTGCCTAAACATGTGGATGCAGTAAGATATGTCCCTGCAGTTTGCATTGCTGTATTTGTTGCATCCTTACCATTGAAAATTACATTTACTGCTGTAATGGCAGCATCAAAAGTATAGGAATAGATGCCATTGACAGCTGTCAGGGCTAATCCAGGCCAGCCACCCAGCGGCTCTACATTTGGAGTACCGTAATAAGCATAAAGATTTACGGAAGTCCATACTGAAGGTTTTTGAAAGGTTACTTTAATTCCTCCCGTTACGCAGGGTACCACAGCAACATCGTATTTCCCTGTAGAGTTTAGTGTAGATGAAGCTTGAAGACAGGTACTTGTACTAATTACAAAATCCATGGTTTGTTCACCGGCACCTGCATTGTTGAAAATCAAATTGCCGGTCGTATAAGTTGAAGGGAAAGTATAGGTATACCATCCGTTCGTGGCAGTAAGTGCAGTACCTGGCCAACCACCCATGATCTCACTGGCTCCCCAGTTATACAAACTTACTGCAGTCCAACTTGCAGGTTTCTGAAATTTTACCGTAATCTGAGCTACGGATAGAGTTGTTACCATTAACAATGCTAACAGACTAATGAAGTAATAACGTTTCATAAAATTTAAATTTAAAGGATGAATACTAAATTGTTGATAAATAAATAATTAATTGAAAAATAAAAATCTTTGAAAATGTAGTTGATTAGCTTTGATTGAACTATTGTTTCAGGACCATATATGAATAGGGTGCCAACGAAATTGACGTATTAATATTAATCGCGTTGCCTGAAAAGGCATCTTGCCATGTAGTATTAGCTAATGAAGCTGGCAGCGTAAAGTTTTGAGTTGAATTCCTCAGATTACTCAATATAAAGACTGTTTCACTACCTGATGTTTTAGTAAAAGCACATACATTGGTATTATCATACGACACAAAAGTCCCTCTTCGAATAGCAATACTACTATTCCTGAACGCAATTATTTTCTTGTATTCAGCCGTCATTGCCGGGTTCGTGGTCCAGTTGATGACCGAACCGGTGAAAGGGAATGCCAACTTGAACGATGTACCGACTTCCTGGCCATTGTAAATCATAGGTACCCCTTTCATATAGGCTGCCACCACAAATGCTGCCATAGAACCTGTGTTTCCTCCAAATAATGTCAACGGTGTTCCATCCGAACTATTCACATCGTGATTGGTAATGTAACGGACAACCAGGTTCATCTCTGAATTTCCGGATGGAAATTCCTGTGAATTGATATTGTCGATATTGGTTACCGCTTGATTCCCACTGAAAATTGTTTTTAACTGGCCATAAAATCGAAATCCAAAGGTGTAATTGAAACCGGAGGCAAAATGATCGTTACGGGTTCCTTCGGCAAGCATCAATAGTTTGTGAGTTTTTATGTTTCTCAACGAGTCAATGGCTTGTTTCCAAAAATCAGCAGGAGGACCATCCGCATAGTCACAACGGAATCCATCATTATTGACAGTATAGACCCAGTACTTCATGTCTTTAATCATTTCCAGGCGCATATCCTGGTTCTGGAAATTCAATTGAGCCACATCAGTCCATCCGCTTGGACTCTGAATTACACCGGCTGAATTTTGAACATACCATGAAGTATGGTTTATCCAGGTATTATCCCAGGCAGTATGGTTGGCCACCCAATCAAGAATCACAGTCATTCCGCGGGTATGCGCCCCTGCTATCAGAGTCCTTAAATCTGCCAAAGTCCCGAATTCTGTATTCACTCCCTTATAATCTTTCACACAATAAGGTGAATTCACCGAATTCAATTGTCCTACAGGAAAAATAGGCATTAAATAAATGACATTTACGCCCAGGTTCTTGATAGAATCCAGGCGGGAAATAACACCCTGAAAATTACGAGTCAAACTAAAGCAACGCATATTTACCTGATAAATAACGGCATCCCGGGCATCGGGAACACCGCTGAAAGGTGTACCATACTGTACCGAATCGGTGGTGGTTGTATTATTATTGTTAATCACTACCGGAGTATCGGGAGTTTTATTAGTACAACCTCCGAAAGATAGTAATGCTGCAAATATAAGAGTGTTCAGCATTATTCGTGATGATTTAAAATGAGAAAAATTCATGGTGTAGTTTTTAAATAATCGTTAATAATCCATCTAAATATAGATGTTATCATGTAAATATAAAAGACAGGTAATTATTAACGAATCTTATAGAATAAAACTAATCAACAAGTCAGAACTATCTGAATAACTATTTATTTTTAATTTCGAATAAATCCTCTTTCATCGCAGGAGGATTTATTCGAAATTTAATTTATTAATTTTTCTTTAATTTATACGAGTATTGTCCCGGAATATGTAAGTCGAGTGTAATGGTATAATTGCCATCGGACGGAACTGTCAGATTGTTTAATCCGGCGGTATATCCAAAGAAAGGATTATCCGCATAAGCCAGGTTACCATTTGAGTCAATTCCAAAATCAATCACCCAGGCATTGTTAGCCCTGAATTTAAATGAACCGGCCACGATCATATTACAGGTTACTGTCCATACTTTATTGGCAGTATCATAGTTCATGGGTGTATCTGTAGTCCAGGCTCCGGGTGAAGCATCCCCCAATATCGACCAGGTAGTTTTGGTAGCAGTCCAAGCCAGGGTGGTCGAATTGATGGTAAGTTCGTAGTATCCGTCAGAAGCTACACTCAAATTTGCGGCTGTTGCATCAGTGCTTAACAATCCTGTTCCCCCACTTCCGTATACTAAATGATTCAGGTCCGGACTATTCAAAAATTTAAATTGATTATTGCCTCCTGCCGGTATATAGACAAAACCTTCATACAGATTGTTAGATTTAACTGAGACAATTGTAGGAGCCGATGCCGGAGTCCATTTCTGGAAATCACCTTCAACCCAAAATGATGGATATCCAACGACTACAATAGGTGGAACATATGGATTTACTGACAAGGTAACAGCATTTGAATAAGCAGGTCGGTCAACGAATGATTTTACACGCACAACCATATTTGTTACTAGCCCGGAAGTTAATCCCAGGCTATTGACAGCAATTTTGTTAAAGTCGACACCTAACATTGAATTTGTCAGAATGTCTTTCCCTACGATCACTTCTACAGCCTTCGACCATGGAGTGGTTGTGACTGTGTCAGCGGGCACATCAAACTGAAGTGTATAAGTAACTGCAGCCTTTATTCCATAACTTACCGCTGGCCATGTGAAGGAGATGACCGAAGTAGAATCGGTTGTTGCATTGAGTACCACCGTATTGGTTGAACTTGCAAAAGTTTGTGGGAAATTGATAACACCCATTTTTGTTATCTCTGCGTCATTCGTACATGATGCAAATAAGCTAATGGCTAAGATCACATAAAGTATCTTATTAATGTATTTTTTCATAAATGATTCGTTTTAATAGTAATTAAATTTTTAATAAGGAATCCATTGATTATCTCTTCAATTCAGCAGCCTGGCCGGTAAAAATAAAATACCCACAATCTGATAGTAAATCATTACCTGAAGCTAAGCTGCTGTTTTGAATTCAAAATTGCATATCAATATCCCGGATTCTGTACAAGTTTAGTATTGGCATTCAAGGCTGATGTTGGTATCGGGAATAATTTATAATGGTCATCAACTGCAGGAGCCAATCCATGAGCCAGGGTAAATGTCCCAAAACGAATCATATCTTCCCGGCGGTGTCCTTCCCACGATAGTTCAAAACCCCGTTCATTATAGATATCCGTGAGTGTTGGATTGGCGGCTAAACCTGTCAAGCCTGCACGAACACGAATAGCATCCACCAACGGTTTCGCACTTGCTGCATCACCGGTTTGAACTAAACATTCGGCCTTCATCAACATGATATCAGCATACCGGTAGATCGGAAAATCGTTTGATGCACCTCCACTATTTACCGGGGCAGCCGGCCAGAACTTCTGATCCCTGGCACCTGCATTAGGATCAGCTCCCGGATTATCCAAATTAGTCACATCCGTTGTATAGGTGATAAATCCGGCAGGTTGAGGTCCAAAGGGTGATGAACCATACCTGAACTGATGCCTGCGAATATCGTTAGCATCAAATTTATTCAGATAATCCGGTGGAACAATGGATCCGTTCCAGCCATTGAATCCTAACATGAGAGTTCCATCGGTTCCCCCAAAACTACGTACCGTAAATATGTTCCGACCAACCACATCAACTGTGGTATAGATGGCCAATATGGTTTCATCATTCGGGCATACATCACCAAATAACTCGAAGTATTTAGACCCCAGTGGATTTGAGGCATCCAAAGCACCTGTATGAAGTGTATATCCTCCGGTAGCAATCACATTACATGCACTAATACAATCGGCCCACATGGGGGTGCCTGTGTATACTCCTGCATTCAGGTATAATTTTGCCAGCAAGGCATATCCTGCCCATTTGTTAAACCGGCCATAATAAGCACCACCCCTGACAGGAGAGAGTTTATCAATGTTGTTTTTCAAATCGCCGAGAATGTAATTGAAAATTACTGAACGGTTCTGTTGCGGCATTTTATCAACCGTGATATTATTGTCCGTATAGAACGGCACATTTCCAAAATCATCGATTAATAAATAATAAAAGAAGTCTCTCAACACATGGGCTTCTGCAATCTGTGCCGGATCAGCTTTTGCCTTTTCAAGCAGGTCAACTGCAAGATTGGCCGTAAAGACCGATTTGTATAACCAGTTCCAGGTATTGTTTATCTGGGAATGATCGGGTAACCATTCACGTAAATACATTTGTGCAAAGGTAAGTTCCCAGTCGCCGGTCGTACGGTGGGGAACCACCTGTTCGTCCGTTGACATGCTGTTCACATCATACCATCCGTTATCAGCACCGGCATATCCGACACCATTCCAGTTTCCCGGGATTTGAGAATATACATTCGCCAGTGCCACATTGGCTCCGGTAGAGGAAGCGTAAAAGTCTTTTGAAGCATATTTGTCATATACCACTTCATCTACATTCGTACAACTTTGCATTATCAATGCCGCAAAGAATGCAAGGGTGATTATCTTTTTCATTTTACCTGATTTTAAGGGTTATTTAAGTGTTACATTTAATCCAACTGCCACAGTTGAAGTGCGGGGATAAATTCCATTGTCATTTCCAAATCCGGTTCCACCGGTTGCATTTATTGCAGTGGATCCACTGGCACTCAATTCAGGATCAAGTCCGGTGTATTTGGTAAATACTGCCAGATTAGTTGCCGTGAGTGACAATCGCAATTTGCCGATATATTTCGATTTGTTGGTGTTAAAAGAATATCCAAGTGTCACATTGTCGAAACGTAAGAACGATCCGTCCTCCAACCATAAATCGGAGGCATATTGTGATGTGAACAAACCTGTGTGTATGGCGCTAGCCAACATGTTCTGCTTCCCGATACTTTCGAAGTAACTTAAACTGGCCTTTACGCTATTGTATATTTTATTCCCTCCCGAACCACGGAAGAGCATGGATAAATCGAAATTTTTGAAAGTAAACACCGGTGAGAATGCATAGGTATAAGTAGGCAATGCAGAACCTTCTATTTTGCGGTCGGGACTAGTTGCTCCGCCGTCAATTGTACCATTCTTATCAACATCTACCACTGTCTCGGCATTACTGGCATCTTTTCCCAAGTGTTGCAATATGTTGAAAGTTCCTATTGGTTGACCTTTGATCAAGTAGGTATTGTTTCCCCAGGCTACATAATTTGTGTTCAATGGTACACCATTAATGCTGCCGGTTAATTCCAATATTTTATTTCTGAGTAACGATAAGTTGCCGTTCAAAGAAAAAGTGAAGTTTTTTGTTTGAATGATCTTTGTGTTTAAACTAAAGTCAACACCTTCATTTAGAAGACTACCTGCATTTGCTTTGACGGTATTGTATGGAAACGGAGGTTGTGGTACAGTATAATCAAATAACAGATTTGAAGTCGTAGCACTGTATACATCCACTGACCCTGATATACGGCTGTTAAAGATGGCAAAGTCCAACCCAATATTCGATTGGGCACGTGTTTCCCATCTTAAATCTGCATTGCTGTTCTGTGTGATGGCAAAGTTAGTAATCTGATTACCTCCAAAATAGGTCTGTCCTGAAGCGCCCACCAACTGGGTGGAGTTTTGTGGATATAATCCTTGTTGGTTACCGGTAACACCATAACCAACCCGTAGTTTCAAATTATTCAAAAACTCCAAACCCTTCATGAACGATTCTTCACTGATTCTCCAGGCTACGGAAGCAGAAGGGAAATTTCCCCATTGATAATTTGTCCCGAATACCGAAGAACCATCACGCCGGATACTTAACGTCAATAAATAACGGCTTAGATAGGAATAATTTATACGACCCAAAAATGATACCAGGGTACGGTCATTCTTATAAGAGTTAATATCACCAGGTATAATCTTAGCAAAATTGCCATTTTGTAAGGCATTGTAAGTAGTAATGTCATTAATGAAACCCTTCATTTGAGTGAAGTTTCCATTATAGGTTTGCCGTTGCCACTCATATACAGCGATAGCATCAATGTTATGATTGCCAAAAGTTTGTTTGAAATTTAAACTGGCATCGGTTAATTTCTCATCTTCGTGCCAGTTGTTGATATTGGCAGTACCATTATTATCGATCGCACTTTGAACAGTGGATAATGCGGGTAAATAATAGCCTGCATTGCCATCCAGCTTACGCCAGCTACCAAACCATCCTAACGTTAATCCTTTTGTAATTTTTAAATCAGCTCGCAAATTACCGAAGAAGTTGTTGACAGTTTGATCATTTACCACCGTTTTTGCTACTGCATAGGGGTTGATATACTGAAATACATTGGGATCCCTGTAATAAGTCCCATCACTGTTTAACACAGGATCGGTCGGCTTGGCTACGTAGGCATTACTGATCAGATTTGAAGTAAATGCTGCCCGTCCAATGCTTGCAGGGCTACCTGAATTTTGTTTCGTGCTGGCGCTTAAGTTTGCTGTAATAATTAAATGGTCGTTCAATGCTTTTTGTGTAGCCTGAAAACGTCCGATGTAATTTTGATTGTTTGAATTGATAACAACACCATCTTGCAGGATAGCAGCCACCGAGGCACGGTAGTTGAATTTATTCGTTCCTCCTCCAATAGCTATGCTGTGATTCTGTGTATAACCTGTTTTTGTCAATAACCCATACCAGTCGGTATTCGAACCATGATCTGTTGATACATCACCGCCCCAGATAGCCCGTTGTGTACGCCATTGGTCAGCACTCATCAAATCAAGTTTCTTTGAAATCATGTCCATCGAAACCGTGCTGCTGTATTCTATTTGGGATGTTCCGGCTTCACTCTTTTTGGTAGTGACCAATATAACACCCGGCGCTCCACGTGAACCATAAATGGCTGTAGCTGATGCATCTTTTAAAATGTCTATTGATTCAATTTCGTTGGGTGGCAACTGATTTAAGAAATCAACATTCCCTTGAACTCCATCAATGACCACTAACGGATCATTTCCGCCACTTAACGATGTAATTCCTCGTATACGGATACTGGGACTTGAACCCGGTTCGCTTCCTGTCTGGGTAATGGAAACACCGGCAGCCTTACCTGCCATTTGTTGAAGCGGATTAGTGATGGCTCCCTGCGTTAAGTTTTCACTGGTAATACTTGCCACGGAACCGGTTACATCCTTTTTACGCATGGTACCGTAACCTACAACAACTACTTCCTGAAGATCCGAAGCTTCCTCTGTTAACGAAATGTTCGCTCCAAACTGCCTGGCGGAGTATTGAATGGTTTTATACCCCAGAAAACTGATCTTAATAACCGATTTTTCAGAGGCGACCTTTAATTCAAAGTTCCCATTTTGATCGGTGGTTGTACCGTTGTGTGTACCCGATTCCAATACACTTACTCCCGGTAGGGGTTCTCTTCGTTCGTCGAGCACTTTACTCTTTACAGTGATTTGTCCTTGTGCAAAGACTGTAAATCCGGCAGCCAAAAAAAAGATGCCGAAAAGTAGAAATTTCAATTTCATACTATTATATTTAAAAGGTTAATGTTTTAACTTCCTTTTCCCGAATTAATTCTCCATAAGAAAAAGAGTTTGTGAAGTTTGTTTGTCATAACTCGCAATGCAAATGTATGTGTTCTGTAAATAAATTAAATTAGTGTTTACTCAGAATGTACCTGAAAGTAGAACTTTTAATCTACTAATGAGTTGAACGTCAACAAAAAAGGCACCCCTAAGGATGCCTAAAAAAGTACTGATAAAGTACTTGTAAACTACGATAATATTAGTCGGTTTTATCGGTTATCTCTGTTTTTACTGATTCTATTTCCATGATTTTATGTTCAAACAAATCATTGGATACCACAGAACGGTTCTTTGCCTTTGTCTTGTAATTTTTGACTGTCGAGAGTGAAAAGTCCAGGAAATTAGCGATCCGTTCACTCTCTGTAATCCCCAGGCGGATTAAGGCAAATATCCTGATCTCGGGCGTTAGCATGCCATCCGGTTTTATGCTTATTTGGTCTTCCTCATTAAACAGTTGATTATACCGGGTGACAAAATCAGGGAATAGTTTCATGAAGATCTGATCGAAAAGTTCAAACATATCCTCCCGTTCTTTTCTAAGGTCAGTGGCGGCTGAAAGTTGCATGAGTTCTTCAAACTGACGGTTTCTGATTTTGCGTACCACCATTTTACGGTATTCTTCCGTTTTATCCAGGTAAGCGGAATTCGTACTGAAGAAATACCCGATGTATTCGTCTTTAATCTTGTGTACTTCCTTTAACCGTTCATTGATACGGATCAGGTCAATATTTTGTTTGCTAATGTTCTTTTGCACTTCCGTCAGCTGTTCATTCGATTCTACCAACTCGGAGTTCTGTTTGAGAATCAACAACCGGGCCGCATTTAAGCCTTTCTTTTGTTTTAAAATAATGAAAGTGGATACCATAAAGAGTATAAACAGGATGGATATCAATGCCGCATAGATCATCAACTTATCTTTCTGTTGTTTGATAATTTCAAACCGTCCTGCCTCAATAATCGGGAGGATACGACCCACTTCAATTTTTCTTTGACGGGCATTGTAAAAGTTGGCATCGTCCAGTGCGAGGGTTGCATAGGCATAAGCATGTTGGATATCGCCTTGGTTGTAAAGCAGCTCGGCCAACTGCCGGATGGCAGAGGTTTCTTTGGTCGCCATTTTCAAATCTGCAATTGCTGCCAACGAAAAATACTCAATGGCTTTTGTAGTGTCTTTGCGCACCTGATAAAAAAATCCAAGTGTGGAGGTTAAGATGGCATAATCATGTAGTCCGGGATGATTATTTGACAAGTATTTTTCGACAACAGTCGTAGCTTTCGTGTAATCGTTTTCTAATTGATACTCTCTTATTTTTGCGATAATGGCATCCGGGCTGTTGTTTTTTAATAGAACAATAGAATTGCGACAATATCTCAATGAATTTGACAGATACTTACTGTAATATGGTTCTGAAGTCGAGAAATTCGCCATATCGATATTCAAGGTCGATAAAAAAGAATATAAATCAGCCCGGCAACTTTGATTGAGTTGAGTAGTATCGATGGAACCGGAAATTTCTGAAGCTTCTTTATACAACCCTGCCGAGAGACAACTAAAGGCTAAATTCATTTTCGACTGGGCAATCCTGTTTGGATCCTTCAATTCCAGGGCATACTTTAACATCCTACCGGCAAACGAATAGGCCGAATCATATTTGTATGAACAATATTCATTAAATAAGTCGGCACTTAATTGATATTGAACAGCTGTTGAATTGTTTTCGGTATAAAACCTGTTTTCCAGTTTATTGATCCGCTGATTCTTGATGATTTCAAAGGATGAACGCCTTTGGATGCAATTATCCAGCTCTTTTAAGGCACCGGTGACCGAGGTATCTTTGCAATAGACTAAAATTGGGAAAAGGAAAAGAATAACTAAGAGTGCTTTTTTAAACATAGATTATCTGGGTTAACAGTATTTTTGCCAATGATTTATATATCAGTTGAGCCGGCTCATCTTCTTATTCATCATTAGTGCTTGCAAATTTATAAATAAATGTGGTTTGAATCATATTTAATTGTAAATTCTATTCTATTTTTTGAAATAAGGATGTGTCGATACCAATTTATTTTTCACTTTTTCTATAATCCCA